>JAPKCW010000145.1:0-5192 GCA_028822815.1 Nitrospinaceae bacterium
TTCATGATGAACGCGGTTATATTATTTAGCCGCCTCAAGATGTTCTAAAAATAAAAAGACGATCTCCTTCATGCGTGATGAGTTGAAAATTGTTCAGTCTCCAACAATTTTTACCGCGCTGAGGGATGATCGTCTTTTTCGTGCCCTCTAGTAATAAGCCCAACCACTACCGCTTGGTTGACGGCTATCGATAGTTGCCGCCGGGCCTACCCAGCCTACATTTCGCCTTTGAGGCCTTCGAAGGGATGTATCTCTTCATCTTGCAGGGCGAGTACCATGCGGGGATCGGTGGTGAAATTCTCGTTGATAACACTTAAGAGGCTGGACCCTTCTGTGAGGAAAGTTTGCAAGCTGGTGTTATCATCTATTTTTCTTTGCGAAAGGTCCGCATAAAGATCCATAAGCGGTTGGGCCTTGGCAAGGGACTCGCCGATTTTGGCATAGGGGATTTTGCGGTCCTTGCTTTGAATAGAAAATTCGGCGAAACGTATCCAATTATCCACATCGGCCGGCGCCTCGCCTAAATCCCGAAAATGTTTTCTGAAACTTTCTTTACCCATGCTTTTAAACTTTCGCACCGTCTCCGCACCCCACCCGGTTAAGCGGAATCCCTGGGCATTCTTGCAAAGATATTTGAGGGAAAACACCAGCCGGTTGGTCTGGCTGTCGAGTTGCATGCCATACTCCGAATAAAGTTTGGCTTCCGGCACCCGCTCATAGGCATGCCAGAGCCCTCCACGCTTCTGCACTTCGGTTCGCTTCTTATCGAACGCATTGGTCAACTGCAAACATTCTTTTTCTGTGCTGATGGATAGGGACACGGGTGTTTTCAGTTTGGTCGCCAGGGTAGAGTCAACGGGAACTTCAACGTTTTTTTTACCGGCGGAAGAAAAGAAATCATTCTTGGTTTTACGCACCTTTTCCTTGCGCACCCATGTATTTTCTTTTATTGGCATCTGGAAAGAAGATTTGTCAACAACATCCTCCCCATCACCGCCATTACAACCTGAAACCAGGAACCCAGCCGACAAAAAAACCAACCACCCCGCACATTGCATTCCCTTCAAAACTTTCACCTCGAACTTTACGGATTTTTAAATGAAGTTACGTTTATACACCAAATTTTCCCTGCCTGCCGAAAAATACCGCGCTCACCGACCCTCTGCCGACTAAGCGTCAAAAACTCCGAGAAAGCGACAAAATCCTGCATCTTTTTCACTATATTGACTCAGCTAAAGTTCCAGCCGGCTTGCTCAACCAACACCTATCCTCTTTTATTTAAAGTACTTTTCGACCTCCTCAAAAACCGAGCAGAAATGACCGTCTATGGCATCTGACTTGCACAATACTTAAGTGAAATCGCATTTATGACGATAATACGACTAAATATCAAAGGTTTATAAACTATGAACACACGAAAATTCCTTTATTTGCTCATCATCGCCTTCTTTATTTCCGGCTGTGAAGTGAAGCTGGGTCCTTCACAATTCTGGAGCAAATTGTTCCGTACCCAGACAGACTCCAATTATTACCAGGGAAAATCTACAGAGCTGGTAAAGGCCTTGACCGAAGACGTTGAGGAATATGAGATCAACAAAGTCACAGTTATGGACCTGGTCGATGAAGAAAACATGGCCCCTATTCTTGGAGAATATTTCGCATCCAGAATCGTGGAAGCAATCACTAAAAAATATTTCTTTCAGGATAAGACTTTTCGGGTAGCACAAAAGGGAGAAGTCAACGCGGTACTGGAGCAGTTAAACCTGAAACCCTCTTATTTGTACAACAAAGAACAAATCCGGTTAATGGGCAAGGCACTCAACTCCCAGGCCATCATCACAGGCCGTATCACCGATCTTGGGACAAATATCGATGTCCACCTCACCATGACCGATGTCATGAGCGGCGAAGTGATCGCATCCGCCACGGAACACTTGACCCGGACCAGGTTCGCGGTAGAAATGCTTCGCCAACACTAACCAGCGTGACGCTGGACCCGACTAGCAATGGCTTTTCCCTTTAAGGGGAAGCAACTGGGCATAGACTCTTTGAGCCGCGATCAATTTTTGCTAGCCAGATAGAGTTATTGCTCACTGCCACCGGCGGCTCGCCGGTAGCGGGACAGGGCCATAAGCGGAAAGAAGTGCTGGTACATATGGTATTTGATGAAAAAATGGATGGGAAAACCGGTTGCGGTAAACTCATCTTCCCACCAGCTTCCTGAAACATCTCCTGAATCTTTTTGCGTTTCGATTAAATAGCGTACGCCGCGCTCGACAGCGGTATTTTCCGCCTCGTCGGCGGCGATGAGCCCCAGCAACGCCCAAGCGGTTTGTGAGGCGGTGCTTTTCCCACGACCGCGTAAACTGGGCTCCTGATAGCTTTGGCAGGTTTCACCCCAACCCCCGTCTTCATTTTGATGCCCTTCCAGCCAGCGGACGGCTTTGCGGCTAAACGGCGCATTCATATCCTCCCCAATGGCACACAAACCATTCAAAACCAGAAACGTCCCATAAATATAATTCGCTCCCCATCGACCAAACCAGCACCCATCAATCTCCTGGCGTTCCTTGATAAACTGGATGGCCCGTTGAACCTGGGGATGCTGTTTTTTAAATCCCCATTTCGACAACATCCACAGAATACGACCGGTCACATCCACCGTTGGCGGGTCCAACAACGCTTTATGGTCGGCGAAAGGAATCTCGTTGAGAACCTCCTTGTCGTTATCCACATCAAAAGCTCCCCAGCCCCCGCTCTTGCTTTGCATGCTTAATAACCAGTTCATCGCCCGCTGGCATTCGCTCAATTTCCAGCGGTTGTCGGCGATCTCGATGCGGTTGAGGAAAAGCAGTATTTCTGCCGTATCATCGGTATCCGGGTACAACTCATTATAAAACTCAAACGCCCAGCCTCCCGGTTCCGCTCCCGGATTCTTCACCTGCCAATCTCCGCGTTTGATCACCTGCTTGTTGATGATCCACTCCCCAGCTTTTACAAGAGCCGGATGGTCCGAAGGCAATCCCGAATCCAACAAGGCATTGGCGGCAATCGCCGTGTCCCACAATGGCGAGACGCAGGCCTGCATCCAGAGCCGCCCGTCTTTTTCCAACAGGAAACGGTCCACCGCTTCCATTCCTTTCACACACGCAGGATGATCGTTGGCATAACCTAAAAGGCGCAAGGCCAAAAGGGAATTTAACATTGCCGGTTGAATGCCGCCCCAATCGCCCTCGTCTTCCTGGTGCTCCAGAGTCCATTGTTCTACTTTGCGAAACGCTTTTTTGCGCAGAGGTTTCCAGGGGAACTTGCCAATTGTCTTGATAAAACGGTCGAGATATATAAACGTGTTCCTCCAGCTGGTGAAAGGCAGGCCATCGGGTTTGAAGTCCAGATCCACATCCTTTTCGGTGAACAATTCATGGACATCCCGTCCTTCGGGAAGTTCGTGCACTGGTTCGAGGGAACGCACAACAGAAAGGGGAACCACTGTGCCCCGCGACCAGCTCGAAATCTCATAGATATTGAAAGGGAACCAATTTGGCAACAAAATTATTTCCGCAGGCACCGCTGGGCAATCGTCCCAGGAAACCTGACCGAACATAGCCAGGAACATTTTTGTAAAAACGCGGGTTTTTTTTATTCCCCCATTGGCAAAAATCGCTTGGCGCGCCCGCACCATCTCTTTCTGGTCTGCAGGCAGGCCTGCCATTTTCAGGGCCATATAAGCCTCAACCGTCGAGTTGATGTCGCACAGGCCACCGTAAAAAAGAGGCCAACTGCCATCTTCCCTTTGACGGTGCAGTAAATATTTTACGATCCGGTCCTGTTTGACCGGGTCCAGCCGGTCGGTGAAATGCATGAAGAAAATCAATTCCGCCGAAATGGTGACATTGCCCTCCAATTCGTCCACCCAATAGCCTTCTTCATCTTGACGAGAGAGCAAAAAATCCCGCGAGCGTTCAATGGACCGGTCCAAGGCTTCTCCCCTTACGTCCGTCCCGGTTTGGGAGGGCGCGGGTGCCTCATCTTGTGATTTTGCCATATTTTCCATATAGTTAGCTTGTTTATCCCGGAAATTTAAGAGCAGATGAATCTAGCCTACTTTCTCCTAAATATAAAGTAAAGAAACATTCCGGTTGAGCCGTTCATATAATTATGATTTCAGGTTGACAGGGCTGGATATCTCTTTTAATATAGCCGGTTTACAATAACAAAAACAAATCCTCAGGAAAACCGGAATAAAATGAAGACCTTTTTTGCAAAACAGAGCGATGTTGTTAAAAAATGGGTGATAATTGATGCCACCGATAAGCCCCTCGGGCGCGTGGCCAGCACAGCCGCCTCGATCATCCGCGGCAAAACCAAACCCATTTATACCCCCCATGTCGATACCGGGGATAATGTCATTATCATCAACGCCGCAAAGGTTAAACTGACCGGTAAAAAATGGGACAACAAAATTTATTACCACCATACCGGTTGGTCGGGAGGAATCAAATCCATCACGGCAAAGGAGATTCTCGCCAAGCGGCCTTCTGACCTGTTGAAAAAGGCGATTCGGGGAATGCTACCCAAAACAAGATTAGGTAGAACCCTGAATAACAATTACAGAATTTACGATAACGACCAGCACCCGCATGGGGGCCAGAACCCGGAAGCAGTTACTCTCTAACGAGAGAGGCGAAGAATATCACCGGCGGTTACGCCGGTCGCTAAAAATTAATTTACCTATTATCTAGAGAACCCCAGGAGTCAATACCATTATGGAAGGTACCATCGAAAAATTTTACGCAACGGGAAAACGCAAAGAGTCCATCGCCAAGGTATGGATTCAAAGTGGCGACGGCAAAATCGTGGTCAACAACAAATCCCTTAAAGAATATTTTTGCCGGGAAAGCCTCGAGTGCATCATCAAGCACCCGTTGATTACGACCGACACGTTAGAGTCTATAGATATCCAGGCTACGGTTCACGGTGGCGGGCTTTCCGGCCAGTCCGGTGCGTTGCGGCTGGGTATTTCCCGCGCTCTCATTTTAACCAACCCGGATTTACGGGCACCCCTTAAAAAAGCTGGATTCCTCACTCGGGACGCAAGAACCGTAGAAAGAAAAAAATACGGACAACCCGGGGCACGCAAAAAGTTCCAGTTCTCCAAACGTTAAACCGGGCCGCGCCCGGTGGCTGCTAGC
>JAPKCW010000146.1:0-5171 GCA_028822815.1 Nitrospinaceae bacterium
CAGGAACCAATGCGGCCGGCGCCGCAATAAATCAGTCGGGTGGTTAAAAATGAAGAAAGCAGTTTCAGGTTGTCCCGCTCATCGAAAGGAAATCCCCTGCCGACCAGATAATTCTCGTGGCACCCAAAAGTCGCATTGGTTTCAAGGTCTACATTGTTCTTGATGAACGAAACATGGTCTGCCCAGCCCAGTTCCTCCACCGCCTCCTGGATCAGTGTGTCCCCGGCGCGGTCATAAGTCACCAGGTCCATAAGATTGGAGCATTCCGGGGAGGCGTATTCCAAATGGCCCATATCCAAATACAGGCGTCCTCCATTAAGCAGGAACCCGCCATTGCCAGGAGGCTCATCATTGGCCCGGTGGTGAAGGTCCAACACTCCCAGGTTTTTTGAAAAAACATGGTTCTTGACCTTGTTGGCAATTTCCATGGGATCGTAAGAAAAGTCCTCATCACTTTTTACCAGGAGGCCGTATTCCGTTTCGATGCCGAAGATGCGTTTTTTCATTTTATAGTACTTCGAAAAATTAACGTCGCAGGGAGGACTTGCAAATATCCGCCAGTTCCTGATCATTCATAAACCGGTATCCCTCTTCTGTAATTATTGCTATGGTGGGGAAAATTTCATCCTCCAAACGGATTTTACCGGTTGCGGAATCAAACTGTGCCGCGGTTTGCAAAAGCCGGATAGCAAGGGTAACCGCAGTGCTTTCCGACCTTTCCGCCAGGGGCTTCTCTCCCCAAAGGTCTTCATATTCCAGAATTCCCCGAATGGTCGGCGAACCGGACCCGGTTGCGGTATGAGTGCGAATCTGAAAATCTGCTCCCAGCATATCGTAAAAATGTATAGAAGGTTTTCGAGCTTGCAAATCGTAGGTAGCAAATATCGGGCTCACTCCCCCCAGCCCCTGGACCGCCATGCCCACATTCTCTTTGAGTAGTCTTGACAAGGCGCGGATTTTCCCTTCCCCGCTCATGGACTGCATTTGCGAACGCCGGAAGAACTCAAAGTTATGAGTGAGAACACGTGCCATCTCGAATGCAGTAGCGGGAACCCCGGCAATAGCCATCAGCGAATAATCATCAATGGGAATGACCTTATCGCAATGTTCATACATGATGCTGTTACCGGCCGTTGCCCGCCGGTCACCGGCAACAATCACTCCACCCTTAAAGTGGAACGCAAGAACAGTTGTGCCCTGGGTCACCGTAATGTCACTTTGTACATGCAGAGAATCAATTTTGGCATGCCAGCGATAGCCGGATCTTTCCAGGAGATCGAAAAAGTCTCCGGGCGAAGCCTTAGGATCAGATTGAAAACTCATTGACCCGTTCTCTGCTTGTATTTTTCTGTTTGTTTAGGGTCCACCTTTTTCATCCGCTTCAAAAGACTATCCCTACCCGGCCGTGAAGGTTCCGGGCTGGAAGGGCCGGAATCATGGCGATCCGGACTGGTTTCTTTTTTTTCTTCCCTTCTTAGGGGATCGTTCATTTCCATGGAATCAACTCCTTTTCTTACCCGGCCGTTCTGCCTCCATCACCACAGGAGATCAACCGACCGACGATTTTAACTTTTCAATCTCTTCCTTAGTAAGCATCCTGTAAATAGCTCTTCGTTCCGCTTTTCCCGATAACACGGCACCCTCAAGATACCATTGATCAAAAGCCTCTTTCAAAGTCTTTGGAAAATCTTTATCTTCTTCGTCCTCTTCTTCTTGTTTTTTGCTTTCAGCCCAAAGCCGACAGACTTCCTCTAAAGCCTTATTGAGCGTAAACGTCGCAAAGGGAAGATTCTGAATTTCCTTCTGAATCCAATCCATGGCTTTTTCATTACCGGCGATAACAGTGCCATTTTTAAATGTTTCCCAATGCCCGTCATAATTTATGCGAAAAAAGGTTGGATTGCAGTCGTGGTCCAGTTCGACAAGCAGGAGGCGAATAATATAAGGAGCCCGTTGGATTTCTTCAAAATTTTGTTTGAGTGCCGGAGCAATGCCAAACTGCAGGAGCCTTGCCAAAGTTACATCTCGGGCCGAGCGGTTGAAACCTTCCAAATGCGCCATTTCCAGAAGGGTCATGCGCAACCGTTCCACATCAGCAGGATGCCCCACGCCTCCTAAAGCGATACGGTCATAGATTTCGAATATCTTGCCTGGCTGAGGGGCGAACCCCATAACCAGCACCCCTTCATCGAAAGGAACTGACAACACCGGCTGGCCCAATTTCAGCTTTTCCTGAACATAACTGTGGCGGGTGGAAACCGCTTCCATCCAGCGATATGGCTCTTCAAACATTTTTCAAATTTCCTCTCTCTAACTTAAATATTACATGAGTAGTGCCCGGCAAGAAATATTTAACCCCCTCAATCCCCCTTATCAGGGGGGATTGAGGGGGTTGCTTTTCACTCGTGCAATATCATCTCTAACTCTCAAACGAGTTGTCCCCTGGAATTGAGAATATTTTTAACCTCTTCGGGGCAGATAACTCCGGTCAGGTCCAAGACCTCTCCGCTTACAAACTCTATTCCGGTCCAATGAATACTTTTTATATTCTCCGCATCTTGTGCCACCGCCTGCCCCCTTATCTGGGCACGGGTTCCTTCGGGAGGCAACTCAACAGCGCGGGCGATTTCTTTCTCATTGAGCAGGGAATAAACCGCTCCCTCCTGCTGTAACCCCCGATACAACCCGCGATCAGGGTTCAGGTTATGGTACTCCAAATCCAAGCTCTTTAGCCAGGGGTCCTCCCAGCCAATGCCCTCCGACTGCATGAACTCGGTAAATAATTTCTCCTTAATCGCCCAGTCAATACGGTCAGAAAGTTTTTCCGGACTGTGCCTGAGCTCATCCAGCGTCCTCTTCCACTCTTCAAAAATCCAGTTCCACTCCCGGTTCTTCCCGGTAAACGTTTTTTCTGCCACCTCCAGATAAGCTTCCTGAATTTCGAGAGCCGTGATGGTGCCACCTGTTTTACGCTGTAACACCACAGTTCTATCGAGGGACACTCGCAACACATCTGCAACCGGGTCCGCCAATTCCAAATCGGAAAGTTTCTCCCCATTGGCGATCAAGTCGAGAACCAGGACTGTGCTCCCCACCTTCAAGGCTGTTGCATAGGCAGACATATTGGCATCGCCAAGAATTAAATGTAAACGCCTATACCGGCTACTCACCGCATGCGGCTCGTCCCGAGTGTTGATGAGGGGACGCTTCGTCATGGTCTCAATACTCAAAAGCGTTTCGATAAAATCAGACCGCTGGGCCAACTGCAGACCCCGGAAGTTACCGACGTTTTCCGATCCCACTTTTCCGGCCCCGGCGTATAACTGGCGCGTCACCAGAAAAGAGGCCAGCCCGTTTACCACATTCTCGAATGGGATTTCACGAGGGATAAGGTAATTATCGTGCGTTCCATAACTATGGCCGCTGTAGTCGGTATTATTTTTGAATACCTGAAGTGGATTGCCTTCCAGTTCCCGGTTACGGATGGCCACGCATTCGGCGACAATCCTTTCCCCTGCCACATCATGCGCTACCAGAGACAACACCGACCGGCATTCCGGGGTGCTGTATTCAGGATGGGTATGATCATTATAAAAACGGGCACCGTTTGTCAAAACCCGGTCGCACTTCATATCCAGATAAGAGTAAGGCCTTTTGCGATCTTCGGCGCAAAAGACATCTTCTTCCTCATCCTGGGCCAAAGAGGCCACCCGGAACCCACGCATATCCAGATGCGAGTTCTCCTGCGAGTAAGCCCATTTGCAGAAAACACTTTTGCGCTCGCAGGCCTGCAACAGCTTCATCGATTCTTCGACCGGATCAGAATTTTCCAAATCTTCCCGGATAATTCCATACTCGGTTTCCAAACCCAAGAGGGGAACGCTCATATAATGGACCTGCGCATTGTGTTTTCCGTTGCCTTATCCGATTCGTCAGGCCGCCTTACCCGCACAACATTCTTAGATTCCATATCCAAAAGCTGAAGCCAATCTTCCAGATTGGATTCGGCGGGGAGCAGACTGCCTTCCTGAAATTCAGTCTCCAGGGAAACCACCAGATCGTCCACCGTCAGGCACAGTGTTTCACCTTGAATCGCCCGCTCGATGGCCCTTTCCTTGGCACGTTTCATGATTCCTTCAATGGCCGCACCGGAAATAAAATCTTTCCAGTACATTTTACGGTTGCCGCCGCTTCGCAAAGTCAGCACCAGCACTTCCTGGTCGGAGCTTCGGCTAAAAAGGCGGTCCAGAAATGGTTCGGCCATGGCATCAAAATCTTCATGTTCGCGGGGAAGTCCTTCTTTCAGATAAACACGCAGGATGGCTTTACATTCCTCACGGTTGGGACGCGATACTTTGATTTTTCTGTCAATTCTTCCGGGCCTGATAATAGCCGGGTCGATCAGGTCGGGTCGGTTGGTTGCCAGAATCACCACCGTATCGCGAAGGGATTGGATGCCATCCATCTCGGCACAAAACATAGGAACCACCGTATTGTTAATATTAGACCCGCGCCAGGCTTGTCGGGTTCCCAGAATGGATTCCGCTTCATCTATAAATATAAAAGGGATCTGGCCCTTTTCTTTATAGTCCCGGGCTTTCTTAAAAATTTCACGGATTTTACGTTCCGATTCGCCCAACCACATGTTGAGGATTTCCGGTCCTTTCACATAAATGAACCGACCTTGCAATTCGGATTCTTCCTGCTCGGAAAGCTTACGAATCACCTCGGTGAGAATCGCTTTGCCAATGAGGGTTTTGCCGCAACCCGGAGGACCATAAAACAAAAATCCTTTGGGCACTTGATATTCCATCTGGTCCAGGATTTCCTGATGCAGGAGCGGATATTCGAGAACTTTGCGCACCTCTTCTTTTACTTTTTCCTGCCCGCCCACCTGTGACCATTCCACCTGCTCGTAATCGTCTTCAATAAGAGTGCGGGACTCCCGTTGCGGTAGTTTACCCAAAATAACCCTTTGGCTGGTGTCGAGAAAAATTTCCTCCCCCTCTTTCAGGCTGGTTTCATCCATCCCGTCGCGGGCCAGAACAATAGTTTCCGTGTTGCCGGTCGCCGCCTGCACCAACCATTGTCCGCCGGCAAGCTTTCCGGAAATTTTCGCCAGTGGCCCCTGATTAGGAAGCAATAACCGGGCAACCACCACAAATCCCTCA
>JAPKCW010000147.1:0-5137 GCA_028822815.1 Nitrospinaceae bacterium
AGAAAATCCTGCCCCTATAAGCTCTCCCGAAACAATTCCTGAAACCGGGGATTAAAAATCAAAATAACAGGGTGCCGATGTGGTGGAACTGGTAGACACGTGCGCTTGAGGGGCGTATGGAGCAATCCGTGGGAGTTCGACTCTCCCCATCGGCACCAATTTTAAATATGTGGCTCTCAATCTACCTTAATTAAGAATTTATCGTGAATAACAAACGCGGTTCGAAAAAATTTGATGCCCCACCGCACGAGTTTTCTGAGCTTATAGCCAATTTGCTGGTTTCCTGCATCCAAGGTCTCACTAAGTCTCTTCCTGCTAAGGATAAATTGTCAAAAAAACTTAAAGACCTGGAAGGTGTGGTGAGAAAGGGAGTCCGAATCAGCCCTGCTACCGGGCTGGCTAAAGAGATTGAGGAATTTTTTGACCGGCCGACAACCGAATATCAATTTCTGGAAGAGGAAAAAGGTATTGTAAAAATAATGGTTCTTGAAGTAGCTGAAACCATTACGTCCATGTTATCCAACTCCAGTGGATTTGAGACAAATATCGGCACCTGTGCGAAAAATAATGAAAGTGCCGAAAATATTCAGGATATTTTGAAGTTAAAGGATGTTTTTCTTGGGGAGATGCAGAAAGTCCGGGAGCATTCCCACACTTTGAACGATGAATTGGCAGAACATAAAAAGAATTCCACTCTCCTGGCTGAGAAGCTGAAGCAGAGCCAGGCCCAGGCCCTGGTAGACCCATTGACCAATGTGCTCAACCGGTCCGCCTATAATTTGAAGATGGTTCAGTTAACCCATGAATTCAAACGTTACAATGAGGAATGGGCGCTTTTGGTGCTGGATATCGATCATTTTAAAAAATTTAATGATGATTTTGGCCATAAATTGGGAGACAAGGTTTTGAAATCGGTTGCGGGAACGGTGCGTGATACCATTCGTGTCTCCGACCAGATTTTCCGCTACGGAGGAGAAGAATTTGTTGTTATTTTGAGTCGGATAAATGCGAAAACCGCAACCAAACTAGCAGAAAAAATCTGCCGACAGATTGAAAAAGATTATTTTGTTGATGGTGATAAAAAACTTCAAGCCACGATCAGTATAGGTGGCGCGATTATCACCAAAGATGATACGGAAATGAGTTTATTTGAAAGAGCCGACAAGGCCATGTATCGGGCTAAAAATAACGGACGTAATCAGGTTGTGATGGATTTATAAAGTTCGGTGATATGTCCTGTTTTTTTGTAATTCCTCATATTAAATGTCTCCCACCACCTTAGAAGATTTATTCTCCTCGCCTGGTTTCCTTGCTATATTTTTTGCAGTACTTTTAACCATTGCCAATATTGCTGTGGGAGTCAGTATTCTTCCCCGCGATCAGCGTGAAAAGGGCTACCGGATTCATCGCCTGCTTTTTGGAGCAGTGATCATAAGTTATGCCATGTTTTTGTTCCATCTCCATCAGATTGCCCGAACGTCTATTTTTGCTAATATCGTTTTTGGATATCTCCTTCTTGCCGTTCCTTTCAGTAGAAGGCTTAATGTGACATTGCATGCTGTGGTTGCCTCTGTGGGTTTGGTCTTCATTGCTGCTGTTGCGGTGTTTAACTTGTTATAATCAAATCCGGGTAGTGTAAACTCATTATTTTGAACCATTGTGGGTGGAAAATTTAAGGGCACCTCTAAAAATTGTTTTCGGCCATGAGCGGCCCTTATGAAGTAAGGGGCTGCGAGTTGCCACATAGAAAGTTACCGAATAAATAGCGGCCACCTTAAAACTTTCCCCACATTTTAGCCGGTCTGAGTACATGGAAAAATTTGATGTGTTGGTATTGGGTGGAGGCCTGGCTGGGGTTTCTGCCGCTCTCAGGGCGGCGGAACTTGGCGCCCGGGTCTGCCTGATTGAAAAAGGAAAGATAGGCCAAGTGGGTTTTCATAGAAGAAATACGCTTTTTATGGATAGCAGAGTTCCCATTTTACCTTCGGCAAGTTGGGATGAATACAGGGCGGTTTTGAGCTCAGAGACGGAGGAATACTGTCGATCCATGAGAGAAAAACTCGATGCTGTGGGCGTGTCAGTCATAGAGGGAGAGGGGAGACTGGCGAACCCGGCAGAGATCAGTGTTCAAAAGAAAGATGGAGAGAATTTGCTATTAAAGGGTAAATCGGTGATTCTGGCTTATGGTTCGAATACAAGGTTCCCATCCACTTTGCCGTATGAGGATGGAGTTGTAATAGCCATTGAGGAAGTTTCTGAGCTTTCAGCACTGCCTGAAAATGTTCTTATCATGGGTGGTGGTTCCTTTGCCAGTGAGACAGCATTAGGATTGCGGAAAAGAGGGTGTAAAGTCTTTCTTTGTTACGAAGAAAAAGAATTGTTTCCAGAAATGGATGATGACTTTAATGTTGAAATCGAGCGTCAGTTAAAAGCAAAGAAAATTAAAATCCTTGCGGGAAAGAAGTTGGTTTCATTTTATAAGAATGGGGCTGAACTTGGAATCACCTTGGAGACAGGTATCAAGTTTTCAGTTCACCAAATAATCATTGCTGGGGATAGATCGGGTGTTGAGGAAATTGCCGAAATCGAAAAGCTTGGAATTCGTTTGGGTGAACATCAAAAAATCTTTGTTGATGAGGGCATGATGACCAGCCTGCCCGGGGTGTATGCTGTAGGTAGCATTGCTGGTGAATTAACCTCTGATACGCTTTCCCAGGAAGAAGGTAGAGTTGCCGCAGAAAATGCCTTGGGGAAAAAAAGAAAAGTGAACCGGGAATGGGTTCCACAAATTGCCCGTCTTTCCCCTGAAGTGGCTTATGTGGGATGTAACATGAAAACGGCTGGCCACCAGGGGTTTCATCCTGTCGAGGGACTATTCGAGAGGGACTCCAATGTCGGTGGAAACTCAACTTTTTCCCAGACCATGGAAAAATATAAGATCGTCGCAGATAAAAGGTCGCGTTTAATTGTGGGAGCGCAGATCATTTCAGACCAGTCCTCGGATTGGATTTCAATGCTTTTGTTGATGATTAAAAAGGGCGTCACGGTTGGTAATCTGGCCAACTCCATCAGTCCTGAGGGGGCTAGAATAAAGGGCTTGTGCGAGGCGGCACGAAATTGTTTGCGAGCCTTGAAGTCCCCATAAAAAAGGTGGTTTCAGGCTAATTACTTCTTGCCTTGACTCGATATTTCAATTATGTTAAAAACCAACACTTTGACACTCTATTCCGGCCTGTCAACGAGGTCTCAAAAGGTACGGAATCCACATAAAATTAGGTGGTATTGAGTTTTATGGCTGAGGCAAATTCGACAGAAAAGCCGGCATCCAAGGATGCAAAGGCAAAAAAGGCGAAAGATGAGGCGCTGGAAACAATCTGGTCACGCCGGGAATTTTTCTCGCTGGCGGGTTGGGCCGGATTTATGGCTTCCCTGGGGTTATCGGCCTTATATTTTGCGCGGTTACTATTCCCTCGTGTTCTCTTTGAACCTTCCCCGATATTCAAGGCTGGTTATCCAGGAGACTATACTGTTGGTGCGGTTAGTACCAAGTATATTAAGGATCAGCGAGTTTGGATTGTTCGTGATGAAGAAGGGATCTATGTCATTTTTGGTCTTTGCACTCATTTAGGTTGTACACCTAGGTGGCTTAATACTGAAAATAAGTATAAATGTCCTTGTCATGGCAGCGGTTTCACCAAAGAGGGAATGCATTTTGAAGGACCGGCACCAAGGCCTTTGGAACGTTTAAAAATTGCTTTGGCTCCGGACGGGCAGATCATTATTGATAAAAGTAAGAAATTTCTTTTTGAAAAGGGTCAGTGGGGCAAACCAGGCTCTAAACTTTTTGTCTGATTGCTCACTGACTGGTTTTTATTATTTTCAGTCCTAAAAGCATCGGTATAAGATAGTAAAATTCCATTTTGATGGAGGTTTAAGTTTTGGCAAGTAATTCACCACAGATTCCAAATATAGCGGAATTGATGGATAAAATTAAAAGTGGCAAGATCTTCAGTGATATTGCCAAGGAAATTACCGAATCGCAGATATGGACATCTAGCTTCCGACATGGTTACGCCGATACACCTCGAAACCGTGTTCTGCAAATTGCCAGTAATGTCTGGTTGCATCTTCATCCCGTAAAAATTCAACGTCACGCCCTGCGAATAAAATTCACCTGGTGCATGGGAGGAATTACTTTTCTCCTGTTTCTTTCCACTGTTGTGACCGGCGTGATCCTGATGTTTTACTACAGGCCGGTTGGTGAATATGCCTATTATGATATGAAATACCTGCAATACGATGTTCCCTTCGGCATGCTCATGAGAAATATGCATCGTTGGGCGGCTCACGCAATGGTTATCACCGTGTGGTTGCATATGTTTCGGGTCTTTTTAACCGGTTCGTATAAACCGCCGAGAGAATTTAACTGGGTCATTGGGGTGTTTCTGGTGACGTTCACTCTGCTCCTCAGTTTCACCGGCTACCTCCTGCCTTGGGACCAATTGGCGATGTGGGCGGTTACCGTAGGCACCAATATGGCGCGCGCCACCCCGTTTCTGGGCAATGAAGGTCCATTTGCGGAATTCGTCGGGGCGACTCCAAGGTACGATGTCCGTGCCTTGTTAATTGGAGGGAGTATTGTAGGGCCTCCTGCGCTTTTGAGGTTTTACGTATTGCATTGTATTTTCATCCCTTTGGTTGCCGGAGCTTTGATGATTGTGCACTTCTGTCGAATCCGCAAGGATGGTGGAATTTCCGGCCATCTCTAAAGGGGCAGATTTTATATTAAGGGGCAAGGAAAATATGGCTCAAGCGGCGGCGGCACCAAAGAAAAAGGTAGAAGGGTTAGGTGGGGAAAAGCTTCATGTATGGCCCTATTTGGTCCGGTTGGAGTTCCTTTGCGCTCTTCTCACCATTATTGCCCTTACGGTATGGTCCATCGTTATTGATGCGCCGTTGGAAGAAGCGGCGAATCCGACCAAAACCCCAAACCCTTCCAAAGCGCCCTGGTATTTCCTCGGGCTTCAGGACGTACTGGTTTATTTCGACCCCTGGTTTGCCGGTGTTGTGGCTCCCGTCCTCATCATCGTTGGACTGATGCTGATTCCGTATCTGGATGTCAATCCCAAGGGGAACG
>JAPKCW010000010.1:0-21745 GCA_028822815.1 Nitrospinaceae bacterium
AACACGGTCTTGCGCAATAACAGTACGTTCGGCCTGGGCAGTCTGTTCAACCTCTTCATCGTCCCTGGCTTCAGGATTCCTAAACTCATCTTCGCTATCTTCCAAACGGCGTGGTCGCGAACTTTCTCCTCCAGCCTCCCGCAATCCGCGCAACGCACCACTAACCTGACTCTGGTCCAAAGGAAAATTGACATCTTCCATGGTTTGTCCCTTTCTTACAAACTTTCTCTATTGTTTTTATTTCCAATCCTTGGGGGGGGTTGCCTGAGCCTTGCCTCTCCCCCTCAAAAAAATCAATCGCCCATTAAAGTTTCAGGCTTTTTTTTCGATAAGAGAAAAGACTGGGAAGCATCCTCTTCCTGGAATAACCCCCCAAAATAACTACCTCAAATTCAAGCCAGAGGTCTACGCCAGCCTTATCGGTAAAAATCCCTTAAACTTTAGTTTTAATTTAGGTTTTTTTTGAAAAAAAGCCAGACCCCGCCCACTTTCCGGAAAGAAAAACAACCCTAATCTAAAAAGGCATTGAAAAATAAGGTAGTATATGTTTTCCTGGGGTCGTCCCATGAACCTCCCTCAAGCATTGATGTGGGAAAGCGTCTCTTGCCAATCTTCATAGTAAGGAATCATTTCATATTCCAGTAAATCGGCCATCAAGACCCAGTCTTGATTCTGGTTGGCCTCCAGCATTTGGGCCATAAGGCCAGTCAACTTTTCCTGCCGGTCTCCAAGGCTTTGCCCTTCAACCTGATTTCCACGGGATTTAACTATGTTCAGAACAACCTGGGAGAACCAGTCAATCCCATCGAGGATTTGCAAATAAAATTTATGGGCCTCTTGTTCGTTGCCCATGCGAAACAAGTCTGCGGCCTTTTGAAAACCAGGAATCAGCTTTTCGAGATATTCCTTTGCGTTAGCAAGATTATTGGCCAGCAGGTCTCCCAAATGAGCCAGCTCCAACTCAAGTAATTCAATGCTTGTGATAGAAGTCATTAAAGTATCCATGGCGCTGGAGGAAACTTCCTGGCCCTCCAGCCAGATTCTTCTCACATAAGAATCCCGACGGCTTTTTAAAATCACGTCCAGCACTTCCTTCAGGGTTTCTCCCTGAAAAGACGATTCTTCCGCTTCAGCCCCATTAATGGAAATCTTCATTGGTTCTCCTCAAATAAAATTCATGCCACTAGCCATGGAGGCTCTTCGCGTAATTCTAATCTGCCCGTGAGAGCATTGCAACCGGCAGTCTTTCATTCAGCCTGCATTGACAAGCCGGTGGGATAGCTTTATCTTAGATTGGTTCATCCATAAAACTAGAGGACTCAAATGGTCGACCCCATAAGTGGAACTTTCAGCCAGTTGCTGAATACGATCAACCGGAACCGATCCGGATTGCAGAACTCTTTGGAACGCATCGCTTCAGGCCGAAAACTCAACCGGGCGGGAACCGATCCAGCGGCGAGCGCGTTATCCGCTCAGTTGCAGTCAGATATCAGCGCCCTGACCCAATCTGTCAAAAATGTAGAATCGGGTACCAATTTTGTCCGCACCGCCGACGGCGGATTGGCCGGTATCGCCGATCTGGTAAACCGGGGCCGGGAATTGGCCATACAATCCAGTAACGGCACCTTGAATGATTCCCAAAGACAGACATTGAATCAGGAGTTTGGCCAAATCCAGAGCGAAATTGACCGACTCACCGGTTCCCTTCAGTTCAACGGTCGAAACCTGCTGGACGGGTCCTTGGGTCAAAACGCAGACCCTGTCAATATTCAGGCCGGGATAGGGTCTGGGCCGGATAACCAGATTAGTCTCAATGTGGTGGAAAGCACAAGCACTGAGTCCATGGAGATTGCCGATGCCGATATTTCAACCACCCAGGGTGCTCTGCAGGCGATTGACAGTTTTGAACGCGCTTCCCAAACCCTGAATGCCGCCAGGGGGCAAGTGGGAGCCATCGGCAACCGCTTGGTCAGCACCGCTAACAGCTTGAATATTCAGATAGAAAACCTGACACGTAGCGAATCCGGCTTGGCAGACACCGATCTTGCCGAAGAAGTCAGCAACCTCCAACAGGGATTACTGAGGTTTGAGACATCCATCCGCGCCCTGTCGTCACAACTCCAGAATGAACAGGCCCGATCCCGCCTACTCGATTTCACCATCTAACCGGCCAACGGCCGGTGGCGACTGGCAATAACTTTATCTGGCGAGCAAAGAGTTATCTCAGCGCAATCAAGCTTTTGCCCAGTTGCATCCCCGGCTAAGGGGCTAGGCGTAGGGCCAGTGTGGCGGTGACGCTTACGCGACCCCCGAAGGCGTGGAGCCAGTTCCCCACCGGGCGTGGCCCGGCGGTTCAAAGAGCCCTTGACCGTCTTACCCTGAAATGATATTAAATATCCTTCACGAGTGAGGTATCATTAAAAATTATTGTCGATAGAGTTGTTGCTCATCAACGATGAAGGCAACATTTAATTTGGAGAAGAACCTATGGAAGTCAATGAAATCAGAATAGAGATCAGAAAACACCACGTGACTCCTGGGATCAATGTCCTGGATCTTGTTATTGACGCCAATGGGGAACAAATCCGTAAGCAGACCCAGCACAAAGACGATGACAAAGCCTTCGAGAAATTTGTCAAAGACATCACCAAAGTCGCCCAGGAACTCGCCAACGCCCGCATCGAATAGTCCCTTAGTACCCTTCGGGGTACGAAGCTAGGGAAGAATATCACGTACCTAGCAACGATGCTCTCGGCCCCACATGCTCATTGCCACCGGCGGCTCGCCGGCGCCTAGGAACTACGCCGGGGGGTTGGTGATTTTTAGTTTTTTGAGTTTTTCTACCAGGGTGGTACGGTTGAGGCTCAACAGAGTGGCTGCGTTACTTTTAACCCAACCGGTTTTTTCCAGCGCTTCGACGAGAAGTTCCTTCTCGAAACCTTCCACAAGCTTTTTCAGATTGATGCCTTCATCAGGAATTCCCACATGGAAGGATTGCTTTAACGACTGTTGCAGAATCTGCGCGGGATTTCCTTCCGGCTCAGAATCTTTTTCAAGAGGTGTCCATTTTTCTTTGGGGACTTCGCCCAGAACTTTATCCGGCAAATCCCTCGGGGTGATGACAGAACCGATGCTAAGGACCACCATGCGTTCCACGAAATTCGCCAATTCACGAATGTTACCTGGCCAGGAATAGTTCACCAATACGTTGATCACTTCATCGCTGATGGTTTTAGAACTGCCCGCACCATTATTGAACTGCTTGAGAAAATGGTCGACCAAAAGAGGAATGTCAGTTTTTCGGTCCCGTAAAGGGGGTAGAGTGAGGGGAATGATGTTGAGCCTATAATACAGGTCTTCCCGGAAACGGCCTTCCTCGATGGCAACTTCCAGGTTCTGATGCGTGGCAGTAATCACTCGTATGTCGACCGGCGTGGACTTGACGCTACCAATACGGTCGACCTCCCTTTCCGCGAGAACTCGGAGCAATTTCACCTGCAAGGCCGTCGGCATATCGCCGATTTCATCAAAAAAGATGGTTCCCTGATTTGCCAACTCTATCCGGCCAACCCGGGCATTCACTGCACCTGTGAACGCACCTTTTTCATAACCAAATAATTCGCTTTCCAATAAATCATGAGGAATAGCGGCACAGTTGACAGCGATGAAGGGTTTGGACTTTCGCGGGCTATTTAGATGCAAAGCCCGGGCAATCAGTTCCTTTCCCGTTCCGCTTTCGCCATAAATCATCACCGTGCTCTGAGAAGCTGCGGCCCGTCCCACGATGTCAAAAACCGCACGGATTTCTGGGCTTTCACCAATAATATTAAAACTATCTGTGTCGAGTTTTATATTCATAACAGGCCCTATTATAACCAAAACATAAAAACTGTCAAGTTTTTCAACGGGTTATAAGGGTTTCAGCAAGAGCAAAAAAACGTCAAACATCCAACATCCGGGAAAATGTCCACGAACTTGAAATGATTACAGTTTGTTGGGTTCTTTGACACAGGCTGGATTCTCTGACTACAGATTATACGGAACAACGTTCTCGTGTTCGTTGGGGTCATTGCGTGAAACAATGGCCAAAGCCAGCTCGCTGTCTGACAGGTTCACCGGTTTATGCGGCACCCCGGGCGGAATATAAATAAAATCCCCTTCCTCGTTGATAACCGACTCTTTCAGGTTCTCGCCAAACTGCGTTTCAACCCTGCCCTTCAGCAAATAAATCGCAGTTTCGAAATCTTTATGGTAATGCGCTTTAGGAGACCCGCCCGGAGGAATCACCACCAGATTCATCGAAAGTCCCATAGCCCCGGCGGTTTCGGTGGATATCCCGACAAAATAGGGTAGGTTTTGTTTGGTCTCTATAGTGTGATCGGGACGCACGGTAACCACTTTTTTGGTTAAGTCCAGACTCATGACGCACCTCTTGAAAAGAATATTTTTAGGGGACCTCTATTTATTCGGTAATTTTCTCCACGGCAACTCGCAAGGGCTCTTTGAGCCGAGAACAATCACTGCTCGCCAATTAAAGCTATTACCCCTCCTGGCACAAAGGTGGGGAAAACTGGGTCCAGCGTCACGCTGGTTAGATATCGATGTAGAGGCCATCCGGATCAACGGCAACTTTATAGCGGGGGGTAGTATCTGAGTGGTTGAACTTGCAGAATCCTTTTTTAATATTCCAACCACATTCTTCAAGAATGCAAAAAGCGAAAAATCCTCTCAAAAAACCTTTTCCCAAGCTACCCCCGCAACAACGGCACTGGTCAGTAAGGCAATAAAATTTACCTTCGACCTGAAAAAGCGCAAGAACGTAGTCGACCTCCGTGTAATCGTGCTTGAAGTGGATTTGTTTCCCGGTTCCTTCCTGCGGGGCATCACTGATTTCCGAAATTTTGAGTCGAGACATGAATTCAATCAATCCTGGGGCAGATAGGGACCAAAACGGTCGCGGTAATATTTTTCCAGGTCCCAGCGAAACCGGCCTTTCAAGTGGGGGAGTTCTACGGCGACCTTGTGGTCAAGCGCTACATAATCTTGCGATTTTTTCTCGATCTCTTCCTCCCTTTTGACATTGGGGTCCAAATAGGAGTCGCCCAATGCAGAAGTCCCCACAATGAGCTTCTGGCCTCTTTTGATCCACTGGCCCAGCATGAGCCTTTCCTCTTCAGTTCCTGCTTCTATTGCCATGCAACTTTTCCTAAAAAAACAAAATTAGTGTGTAATCGCTTGCTCAGGCGAGCAAAGATTTTTCTCGACTCAAACAAGCCCTTGCCAGTTGCCTCACCTGCCAAGGGGTGGTTGCATTACTAGGGGGCAATAAGGTAGCATAAGTATCAATCCATTTTCAATTATGTCGTTAATCCATTACATTCAGTAGAAAGATAGAGGAAATTTATGTCTTCACAACAGCAAGCGGAAAAAACTGCGGAGCAACACTTCCAGGATGGCCTGGCATTCAGCAAATTGGGGGATGACCGCAGGACTTTCGAGTCTTATAAGAAAGCCATTGAACTGGACCCTGACTATTTCCTGGCCCATTTTAATCTGGGAATACGTTACGGAAAACTCCGTATGAATCTGGAGGCTAGCAAGTCCTTTCGCGAGGCCCTGCGCTTAAAGCCAGAGGCCCCAATGGTTCATTACAGCCTGGCCGTGGTCAGCAATATGATCGGTGAGATGGAAGAAGCCTTCAAACATTATAAAGAAGCCCTTCGCATCAACCCGGATTTCGGCCGGGCCCATAGCAACATAGCCATGCTGTATTATGGCATCAAGTCCGGCAAGGAGGCCATCCATCACCTCGTCAGAGCCGCGGACCTTTTCAAACAAACGGGCGAGGAGTTTATGGAAAATAATGCTCGCGACCTCATTAAGGAATGCGGCAGAGAATTCGATCTGACCCCTGAAGACTGCCAAACTCTCTGAGGTTAGTGGCGATGGATTTTGATGTTGCGGTTATTGGGGGGGGGTCGGCAGGTTATGCCTCGGCTTCTACTGCCCAGTCGCTGGGAGCCCGGGTGGCTATTGTTGATCCCGGTCCTTTGGGAGGCTTGTGTATTCTCAGGGGATGTATGCCCACCAAAACGATCCTGCGCTCGTCCGATATCATAGCGTTGATGCGCCGGGCCGAGGAGTTTGGCATCCAGCCTGTTGATCCGCATGCCCGCCTATCCGCCATCAACGACCGCAAAAATAAGCTCATTCAAGAGTTTGCCGATTATCGCATCCAGCAACTGCAAGACTCGCGGTTCACCCTCATTCAGGAACGGGCCGAGTTTATCTCTCCGCATGAAATCCGCATCGGAGACCAAACCCTCAAAGCCAAATCATTCATCTTAGCCACCGGGTCCGTGATTGCGGACTACCCAGTTCCGGGCCTCAAGGAAACCGGTTTCATCACCAGCGACGACGTTTTGCAAATGCGCGAGGCTCCAGAGTCGATCATTGTTCTGGGTGCCGGAGCCGTGGCAGTAGAGCTAGCCCAGTTTTTTTTGCGCATCAGCGTCAAGGTAACTCTCCTGCAAAGAAGCCCACATATTTTATCTAAAGGAGATGAAGACCTGGCTCGACCTGTCGAACACCGTTTCCGGCAGGAGGGAATGAACCTTTTTACCGGAACAAAAATACTCCGCACGGAGAAACAACAGGAAAACTCTGCCGTTTATTTCCAGCATGAGGGAAAGGAAAAATGTGTCCGCGCCCAGGTTATCCTTCAGGCTCTTGGGCGCAAACCGAATAGTGATGGACTCGGCCTCGAAGCCGCAGGTATCGAAACCCGCCAGAGCCGCATTAGTGTGGATGCAAAAATGAAAACCAACCAACCGCATATTTTTGCGGTCGGTGATGTAAATGGCATCCATGAAGTGGTTCATATCGCCATTTTGCAGGGGGAAGTGGCTGGATATAACGCCGTGCATCCTGAAAATGAGCGGCAGGTCGATGACCGTCTCAAATCCTCAGTGGTGTTTACCGACCCAGCAGTAGCAAGTGTAGGATTGAGCGAAAAAGAATGTCAGGCTGGGGAAATTGCCTACCTGGCGGCGTCCCATCCTTTTGGAGATCATGGCAAGTCGATGTGTCTTGGCGAAACACACGGGCATGTGAAACTGCTTTGCGATCCTGTTTCAGGAGAAGTGCTGGGAGGACATATTGTTGGCCCCGAGGCGGGGGAACTGATTCACGAACTCATCACCCTCATGCATTTTCGCGGTACGGTAAAAGACTTGGCCGCAATACCGCATTACCATCCTACCCTGGCAGAAATCCTGACCTATCCCGCAGAAGAACTGCTGGAACAATTGTCCGCTACATAGCTTCCAGTATTTCGGCAAAGTGGTCCATTTTCTCGCGGCTGTTCAAATCTGTTACGCAAATCAGCAGGCAGTTTTTTAAGTCCGGGTAACAGGACTCCAAGGGGTAACCGCCGATAATGCGCTCTTGCTTCAAAGCATTTAAAACTTCTTCAACCGGGCGGGGGCATTCGAGGACAAATTCATTGAACGTGTCGGTGGAAAAACGGATATTGAAATCCGCTACATGGGCCAACCGGTTTTTTAAATAGTCGGATTTTCTCAAGTTCAGCAAAGCCAGTTCACGAAAACCCTGTTTTCCCAGGGTAGACATGAAAATGGTGGCGGCCAGGGCACACAGCCCCTGGTTGGTGCAGATATTGGATGTGGCCCGCTCGCGCCGGATATGCTGTTCCCGGGTGGACAACGTCAGGACATAAGCCCGTTTTCCATTCTGGTCCACCGTTTCTCCGGCCAGGCGTCCCGGCATTTGCCTTAGAAATTTTTCCCGTGTGGCGAAAAACCCCACATAAGGTCCGCCAAAAGAGACCGGCAGGCCTAGCGACTGCCCTTCACCCACCACGATATCCGCACCATGCGTTGCCGGTGCCTGCAGGATACCCAAGGACAAAGCTTCTGCCACAGCAACTATCAAGAGGGTTCCATTTTCCGCTAATGTTTCTTTCAGCGAAGCATATTCTTCAACCGTTCCCAGAAAGTTAGGCGATTGCAGGACAACGGCAGAAGTATTTTCCGTCAGGTTTTGAGTGATGAAGGATAGGTCGGTTTTTCCTTTATCGTTGAAGGGGATTTCCTTGAGGTTGAAGTTGCTTCCGCGTGTGTAAGTTTCTACTACTTTGCGGTATTCAGGGTGGACCGCCCGGGAAACCAAAAAATCCGTCCGGCGGTTGACCCGATTGGACATCACCACTGCTTCGGCGAGGGCTGAAGCCCCATCATACATGGAAGCGTTAGCAACCTCCATTCCCGTCAACAGGCAAATCATAGTCTGAAACTCATAAATGGCCTGAAGAGTTCCCTGACTGACTTCCGGTTGATAAGGGGTATAGCTGGTGGCAAATTCCCCACGGGAAATCAGATGATCAATCAATACAGGAGAAAAATGGTGATAAGCCCCGGCTCCCAGAAAGACGGAATAATCTTCAGCCGTAGCGTTTTTGTTCTGCAGCCGTTTCAAATATTCGGTCAACTCACTTTCGGACAAACTCTCAGGCAGTCCCAGCAAAGTGTCTCCCAACCTTAATGAGTCGGGAATGCTGTCGAACAAAGCATCAACATTCAGCACACCGATTTCGGCAAGCATCAGCTTGATGTCTTGTTCTGTATGGGGGATATACCGCATAGGTCAGGGAAAGATATTGAAAGGAGCAGAAGGATTTATTCCTGCTCCTTTTCGCATTGTTCGTTGTAGGCATCCGGGTCGAGAAGAGATTCAAGACCTTGTTCGTCAGAAAGTTCAATCTCAACAATCCACCCTGCGCCGTAGGGTTCGTTATTTACCTGCTCCGGGTTGGTTTCCAATTCTTTATTCACTTTAGTGATCTTAACACTTGCCGGAGCATAAAGATCGGACACGGTTTTCACGGATTCCACAACTCCGAAAGGACTTTCCTTTTCAAGCTCGGACCCCACTTCCGGCAGTTCGACAAAAACGATATCGCCCAATTGCTCCTGGGCAAAATGGGTTATTCCGATCACAGCGTTCTTACCATCAACGCGTATCCATTCATGTTCCAGCGTATACAATAAATCCTTGGGGACCTCCATGGTGCCTCCGATAAATTAGCAATTAATTTTTTTTGACGCGGGCCGGCAAAAAAGGCGGCTTGACGACCTCAGCAGGTACGCTCAACTTCCTGATTTCCACTTCCAGTTCCGTTCCAGGTTCCGCATATTCAGAGGATACATAACACAATCCGATCCCTGTATTCAAGGAGGGAGAGAAAGTTCCACTGGTCAATTCCCCGATGGGAGCCCCGTTTTTTAAAATGCGGTAATGCGGGCGCAGTACTCCCCGGTCCAGCAGGCGAATTCCTACCAGTTTACGTCTGTTTCCCGCATGCTTTTGTTTTTCAAGCTCTGCCTTACCGATGAAGTCCTGCTTGCCCAATTTAATGACCCAACCCAATCCCGCCTCCAGCGGTTTGGAATTCTCATTGATTTCATTACCATAAAGGGCATACCCCATTTCCATTCGCAAAGTGTCCCGGGCTCCCAAGCCAATAGACTGAAGGTCAAACTCTTTGCCCGCATCGAGAATGGCCCTGAAAACGGGTTCGGCGTGATCCGCATCGATATAAATCTCAAAACCATCTTCACCGGTGTATCCGGTGCGTGCAATGATACTTTCAAAATTGTGGATTTTTGCTTTTTTAAAATGGTAATATTTGATTTCGTTCAAAGAGGTTTCGCATAATTTTTGCAGCAGGGCCTCAGAGTGTTTCCCCTGCACTGCAAATTGTGCAGTTTCCGAGCTGGTATTTCGAATCGTAGCATCGCAAGAACCGGCATTTTTTAAAATCCATGCGAAATCTTTTTCCGTATTCGCGGCATTCACACAAAGAAAATAATGATTTTCAGAAAAACGGTGAACCAGCAAATCATCCACCACACCACCTGTTTTCAAACACATCAGGGTATAAAGAGCTTGGTTGTCCTGCATTGAGTCAATATCATTGGTCATCAGTTTCTGAATCAGGTCCCTGGCAGTGGGTCCCCGGATTTCGATCTCGCCCATATGGCTGACATCAAAAATGCCCACTCCATCGCGGACGCATTGATGCTCCTGCATGACCCCTTGAAACTGAATGGGCATTTGCCATCCCGCGAAAGGAACGAGTTTGCCTCCCAGTTCTTTATGGACAAGAGTCAGAGGTGTGGTTTTCAGGCTCGAGGAAGTTTCCATGTTCAGAAAATCGGGTATCTTGAATGAAAAATATGGAACCTGTGTATAACCAATTTCATTGGAGAGCGCAAGGTATTATAGTAAAATCGAAATAGAGAGGATTCTTTTTGTATGAGTTCAATGAACAACGAAAAAAAATATGATGCCATCCTGCTTGCGGGAGAGGGGAAATCCAGCTACAAGGTCCATCATCAGAACAAGGCGTTTTTGACCATTAATGGAGCTTGTCTTATCCATTATATTGTCGAAACTCTGCAGAAGGTAGAATCTATTCAGGACATCTATGTCGTCGGCCCGAAGGAGAAACTGCAACAGGCATTGCTTTCGGGACGCATCGATTTAAAATCTCCCAAGCGTATTCATATTGTTGAGCAAAAAACCACTCTTTACCAAAACATCTGGCACACGTTCCTGCAATCCTTACAGGATGAAAACGCAGAGGCGCCAAACACTAAATCCCACCGCGATAGAGCAGTCCTTATCGTTCCCTGTGATGCTCCGCTGATGACCCCTCAGGAAGTGGAGTATTTCATTTCCCATGCAGACATGGAAAAATACGACCTTGTTTCGGGACTGGTTTCCCGGGAAAAACTGCAACATTTTTATCCGCAAAAAAAGACGCTGGGTATAAAAATGGCTTACATCCACTTCAAAGAAGCCAGCTTCCGCATTAACAACCTGCACATGGTTAAACCTCTGTGCATTGAAAACCGCGAATATATCCAGAAAATGTACCAGTACCGCTACCAGAGGAATTTCAAGAACCTGATACTGTTTAGTTTGTCGCTTTTCGGAAAAGACAAACTCCGGCATTATAAATGCTATATCGGACTGCAATTATGCCTGTTTTTTGCCAATCTGGGGCTCGATTCTCTGGTGGATTATTTTCGCAATTTGAATCCCAGAAAAGAGCTGGAAAAAACAATCAGCACCATCATGAAAACCCGTTTTAAGACTTTGGAAGTTCCCTACCCAGGAGCGGCCCTTGATATTGACAACGCTAAAGATTATGATGCCATGAAAATCCAGTTTTATGAATGGTTGAAGTATCTGCAGGAATATAAAGAATCACTGCCTGTTGCCACAAGCCACATTGAGGTTTCCCCCGCGGCTCGCACCGAGAAAGTGGCGCGGCCTTCACCCACACCCCTTAGTACCTCTTCGGAGCATGAAGGCTAAGGAAGAGTACCAAGCACGCTGGCCCCACGCCGAGCGGCCCGAATGAAAACCAGAAAAACCCGGCATGCAATCCCAAGTGGATTGAGAATGCCTTATGGATATTGAACAAGTTATGAAACAGGATCGATTAAGAAATTTTTCCATCATTGCCCATATTGATCACGGCAAGTCCACCCTTGCCGACAAACTGATACTCGCTACCTCGGCAATCCCTGAACGGGAAATGGTAGACCAGGTATTGGACAGTATGGATTTGGAACGGGAACGCGGAATCACCATCAAGGCTCAAACGGTTCGCCTGAAACACCACGCTAAAGATGGACAAAACTATATTTTCAACATGATTGATACTCCCGGCCATGTTGACTTCACCTACGAAGTATCACGAAGTCTTGCCGCTTGTGAAGGAGTATTACTGGTTGTAGACGCAACGCAAGGTATTCAGGCCCAGACCATAGCCAACCTCAACCTGGCCCTGCAACATGATCTGGCGATCATACCAGTGATCAATAAAATTGACCTGCCCAGCGCGGACCCTGATTTTATAAAAGAACAACTGGAAGATGTCCTTCAGATAGAATCCAGCGGTGCGGTTCTGGTCAGCGCCAAGGAAGGAATCGGGATCAATGAATTGATGGAGGCCGTGGTTCGCCAGATTCCTCCACCAACCGGGGGCGCTTCCGAAAAATTGCAGGCCCTGCTCTTTGACGCCTGGTATGACGCGTACCGGGGAGTTATGGTTCTCGTCAAGATACAGCAGGGGAGCCTGAAAGTGGGTGATGAAATCATGATGATGGCAACTGGAAACCGGTTCATTGTCGAAGAACTGGGCACATCCAACCCCAAGCAGGAGAAATGCACCCAACTCCTGGTAGGAGAGGTGGGCTACCTGGTCGCCAATATCAAACAATTGGACCAGACCAAAGTGGGAGACACTATCACCCATTCCCAAAATCCTTGCGAAAAAGCCTTGCCCGGTTATAAGGAAGTCAAACCCATGGTTTTTAGCGGATTGTATCCGATCAGCGGTGATGACTATGAAAATTTGCGCGATGCGTTAAAAAAACTCACGTTGAACGATGCCTCATTTTCTTATGAAGCAGAAACTTCCACGGCACTGGGTTTCGGGTTTCGCTGCGGGTTTCTTGGGCTACTGCATATGGAAATTGTGCGGGAGCGTATTGAGCGTGAATACGAAGTCGACCTTCTCACCACCGCCCCCACCGTCGTTTACAAAATCATTACCACCAACGGAAAAACGGTGCTGATTGACAATCCGACCAAACTGCAAGAACAAAAGAATATCGACCATCTTGAAGAACCGTACGTTCTAGGGACCATCATCGTTCCGGAAGAATATATCGGGGTAGTGATGGCGCTGGTCCGCGACCGCAGGGGAATCCAGAAAAGAATGGAATACATGAACCCGCAAACGGTACTGCTGGAATACGAACTGCCGTTCAACGAAATAGTTCTGGATTTTTATGACCGTCTTAAATCAGGCACCAAAGGTTACGCTTCGTTCGACTATGAATTTATAGATTTCAGGAGATCCAATCTGGTAAAATTGGATGTTCTCTTGAACGGAGAGTTGGTCGATGCTTTATCTTTGATCGCGCACAAGGATAAAGTGTATTATCTGGGCCGCGATCTGGCCAAAAAACTCAAGCAACAAATACCCCGGCAAATGTTTGAAGTAGCAATCCAGGCGGCGATAGGCGGTAAAATCGTCGCACGTGAAACGATCAAGGCGCTCAGGAAAAATGTTCTGGCAAAATGTTATGGTGGGGATATCACGCGCAAACGCAAACTGCTGGAAAAACAAAAAGAGGGTAAGAAAAAAATGAAACGGGTGGGTAGCGTGGAAATTCCTCAGGAAGCCTTTCTCGCAGTGTTGAGGACCGATGACAAATAATACCCTCCAGGAAGCTTCGGATAAAGAGGCTGGAACCCTAAAAAAGAGCACTGCCCGCGAGTATACCGAGGCCATTCTTATCGCCCTGCTTCTCGCCTTGTTGATTCGCACCTTTATAATCCAGGCATTTAAAATCCCCTCCGGCTCTATGGAAACCACACTCCGTATCGGGGATCATATTCTAGTTTCCAAATTCAGTTATGGCACGCATATCCCCAACGAAATCCCTTTTCTTAATATCAAACTGTTTGACGATATCGTTTTGTTTTCTGAAATTCCACAAAGAGGAGACATCATCGTTTTTAAATTTCCAAAGGATGAAAAGCGGGATTTTATTAAACGCGTGATTGGCCTGCCGGGAGACTTCCTGGAAGTACGGCGACAAAAAGTTTATATCAATGACAAACTTTATGAAGATACCCATGCCCGGCATACCGACCCGGCCTCAAACGACTCCTTGGTACCCAGAGATGACTTCGGCCCGGTTCTGGTTCCGGAAGAATATGTATTTGTGATGGGTGACAACCGGGAAAACAGTCAGGACAGCCGCTATTGGGGGTTTTTGAATGTTAAAAAAATCCGCGGCAAGGCGCTCATGATTTACTGGTCCTGGAATCGCATTGAAAACTGGGTTCGGTTTGAGCGGTTCGGAAAAATTCTTGAATAACCTGGACGACCTCATTAAAAAACAGACTGCATTTTGAACGGTTTGGGAAAATTCTGAAATAACCTGGCATGACGGCCTCATTAAAAAACAGACTGCATTCTCTTCTCACCCACTGCAAAGCCGCTATTCTGGATTTTGACGGATTGTTGGCCGACTCGGAACCTTTCCACTACCGGGCTTATAACGAAGTTTTTGAACGGTACGGGCACACCCTGGACAAGGAAGAATATTGGGTGGAATGGACCTCGAAAGGAAAAGGCATAGCAGGAGAGATCGAACGCCATAACCTTAAACTGGATGTAGATCCGGTTGACCTGAGAAAACAAAAGTTCGAAGTGTACTCACGATTTTGCCAGAGCGGAGAGATTAAACTGTTCCCCTTGGCCCGAACCATGGCGGAGGCCCTGTCGGTCAAACACAAACTGGCCATTGCCTCGGGGTCTTGGGCCAGGGACATTCGTTATATTCTGGAAAATGCCAGCTCATTAAATCTGTTCCCGGTTATTCTTGGCAAAGAGTCTGCCACCAAAGAGAAACCGCATCCTGATATTTTTATAAACGCCGCAGAAAAACTGGGGCACGCGCCCAGTGAATGCTTTGTTCTGGAAGACGCGCTGAAAGGGCTCCATGCGGCCAGGGAGGCGGGAATGCCCTGCATCATTTTGCGAAACTCTCTGAATCGCGATATAAATTTCGCAGGCGCAGAACTGATCTTTGAAAGCCTGGAAGATTTTGTTTCCGCTTTGAAAGCCTGACGGCTTTCTCAAGATATCGGTTTTACAACTTCTCTTTTTCCAACTCCGTCTTGAATCCGGCAAACATTTGCTGAATGGGAGGAATGAGTTTTTCCTTCAACTCATCGGGCACCCAGTTAATTTTTTCCACCGGCCAGTTTTCCACATTCTGGATATTGAGACCGGCTTTCGCAAAGGGCGCTTCCAAACTTTCCTCAAAACCGTAAATCAGTGCGTTTTTAAAAACCATTTCATAAAGGTCGATGATTTCATCCCGATCGTGCAGACCTGCCAAAAACCGTTCCGTCATTTTTCCAATGATCGAGTTGGCATGTTTCTGAAAATCTCCACTGCAGGCATTTTCCAGAGTACGGTAGATAATAATGATGTCCTGGAGAAGGTATTTAATTTCTTTTGAGTCTTTTACGACCGGGCCTTTTTTCAGGTCAAAAAATTCTTTATATTCCTTGACGATCCTTACGGTATCGCTGATGATCGACTCCTCCCACGGGACATGATTCCAAACGAAGAACACCCTAAGCCAACTCACCGTTTCGGTGGCGTCTTCCATGTGCAGGGTCAGGCTGGGCTTGGCAGAGTTGCTGAAAGGAAGACGTCCACCCCACATTTTCAGTTTCAACTCCAAATGCGGCGAAAACGCCTCCTTGAAAACATCGCAATAGATTGAGACCAGCCTCTCCATGTTTGCATGTTTGTCCAAAAGAGTATTTTGCGGCAGGTTGACGATGCAATAAAACCTCCAGATGCGCCTTTTGGCCAAACCATTGGGATGGGCAATAAGATATGTGCCGCCCCAGATTCCGGATGTGATGGGAACATCAATCTGGTGAGTTTCCCGCATTCGCTGGGAAACTTCCGTTGCTATGTTCTGGTACAACTCGTTCAGGTGGTACAGGTTGATCAAGTTGTTATCTACAAATACTGGGGTTTTAACTAAATCTGTCATACCTCTCCCACAAGAAACGGGTGGTGGAACTCAATGGTGTTTAATACTATCTTAGAACAAAAAAAACAAAAAAATTTTCAAGGACAATATGAATAATGCAGGCTATAATTCTTTCCGCCTGTTTAAGAGGTCCCCTTTAAACCTTTTAAGAATATTATTTACGCAGGAGCCAGAAACCTTGAAATGCCGCCTTTCATTTATCATTTTACTATGTTCCATGACGCTGGCAATCAGCCCGGGAGCCCAGACGGCCCCTTCTGCCTGGAAAAACCTTGAGAAAGGTTTGGATGTAGGCATTTTTCAGGCCCCGAAAAAATCTGCTTTCGGCGACTCATTAATACGCATTTTAAGGGCCAACACCGCTTCTTTTAGTTTGCGGCTGTTAAACGCTTCGTCCAAGGACCAGGGAAAACGCTGGTCTGTAAAAGATTGGGCAAACAAGAATGGTCTGGTTGCCGCCATCAACGCAAGCATGTACCAAAAGGATATGATGTCCAGTGTCTCTTACATGAAAACCCGGCAACATACCAACAACACCTGGGTTTCCAAAGATAAAACCGTCCTCGCTTTCGACCCCGATGACAAAAGCCTGCCCCCGGCGCGGATCATTGATCGGGATTGCGAAGATTTTAACACGCTCAGAAAGCAATACGGAATTATGGTCCAAAGCATTCGCATGGTCTCCTGTCATGGAAAAAATATGTGGAAACAACAAAAGAAAATGTCAAGCATCGCCGCAATTGGATTAGATCAGCAGGACAGGATCTTGTTCATTCATGTCCGATCGCCTTACACCACCCACGATTTGATCAATATGCTACTTGAACTTCCGATTGGCCTGAAACAGGCCATGTATGTTGAAGGCGGGGCGGATGCCCAGTTATATATCAACACAGGAAAAGAAGAGCACGAATTCATTGGAAGTTATTCCACCGGGACCAGGGAACATGACGAAAACACTTTTTCCCACCCAGTCCCGAACATACTGGGCCTGGTGCGTCTTGAAAAATAGGGAGGGTGCAATTTGACAGAGAAAAAGAAAAGGTCAGTCCGCTGCCGATCCCGATTCCGCATACTTTCCAGAGATTTAATCGCCTTGGGACCTGGGAAAGTCGATTTACTGGAATCAATTGGCAGGGAGGGGTCCATCTCCCAGGCGGCACGGGAAAGCCATCTTAGCTACCGCCGTGCCTGGAACATGGTGGACATCATGAACCAGTGCTTCAAGAAACCTCTGGTTATTAGCGTCACCGGGGGCAAAGGAGGAGGAGGGGCAAAGCTGACTCCCACAGGCGAAAAGGTCATTCAGCTTTATCGAAAAATGGAAAAAAAAGCCGACACCGCAACCCAAACCGAATGGAAAACCCTGCAAAAGCTATTGCACCCGGAGAACCTCCGGGGGTAACTGGCAACCCCTCGGCGTGGGGCCAGTGTGCAACAACTCGATCTTCCCCTCCCTTCACAGGGAGGGGCCAGGGGAGGGTTGGGCTAACATTCCGTCAGGAAATCCACATCCCTCCTGACCATCACTGGAGCAGTGCCCCTCATGAGAGGGGAGGATTAGTTAGTTCCGCCGCTAAAACTCTTTGCTAGCCAGTAAGCTCTGGGTCCAGCGTCACGCTGGCGCTGGCCGGCGGGTGGCAATGATCTCCAGGCCGACAAATTTTATCGACAGGTTTTCTCCCGGAATCTGGCTATAGGCATCGGTTTCATCTTCATACTCGTGAAAATCAAAATGCGAAACATCAAAACCGATTTGGCGGACATCCTGAATCAGGGTCTCGCAAAATTTCTCTTCAATCTCTACCAGTGTTTCAAGATAACCGTGGGTCAGTTTTTTTTTGTACTCCGGGTCGCGGGCGCGTCTTAAAATTTGGCATTCCAGGTCGGTATCCAGAATCAACAAGGAGCCCCCAGGCTCCAGGGCTTCTGCCGCCCAGCGCAGAAATTGCTGGCGCTCTGTTCTTTGCAAATGATGCAGAAACTTGTTGGCAAGAATACACCCATAAGGTTTGCCGAGTGGGCCAGCCGGAAAATCCACATTCAGAACTTCGATGTTCTCCTTTCCCGAGAGTTTTACAAAATGGACCAGTCCTTTAATGATAAAAGGCATATTGTCAGCCAGAATCAACCTGGGGAAGTCCTTGGGCCAGTCATGGATCAAGCGGAATCCTGCAAGCCCCGTCGCCACATCCATCAGGGGAGATTTTAGGTCATGTGGTACCAATTCCATCGGGTTATCCCAAGGGAAGTTCTTGGTCTGGGACAAGTAAAAACTGTAGCTTTCACTCAGCAGGGTGACCCACTCAGGATCATTATAAAAAATCAGGTCATTTTTAATCAGGCTGATCAGCTCATGAAACAAGAAGGAAAACTTTTCATCCAACTGTTCCAGCGGTTGAGATAAAGTGTCCTTGCGAAGGTTGATGTGGATGTGGTCAAAATTCAAAAAAACTGCCGGACGCTCATGCTGAACGTATAACAAGTCTGCAAGATCGATCAATATTTCAGGGTAAACCGTGCGGATAAGCAGGTTAAACATTTCCTGATTTTGCCGGCCCATCGTGGTATCCGGGAACCCCAGCTTTCCGTTCAAATACCGGAAAACAGATTGGACCCGATGAGCCAGTTCCGGGGACTTGGTATGTTCCAGGCCGAGAAACTTTCTCCCCACATCTGTAACTAGAGGAAGCTGGTCGGTGGATTTTATAAAAGGGGAGGACATGTTAAATCTTTTCCAAGTTGAATCTAAAGGATTTCTTTATAGCAGGGGCAAAGAGGGGTTTCAACCGCTTAAGTAATATCCACCCTGGGTGTTAGGGCCAATCCCACCCTGCCCGTCCAAGCAAGTAAAAAGTAAGCAAAAGGCAAGGCAGGAGATATGGCACGGCCTGAAAGGTGCTTACGTCCATCAAGGAATAAGCCGAAAATAGGGATCGGAGGCCAAAAATAACAGCTAGCACTTGGGCGAGCATTTTCTTTCCCTTAAGCAGGTAATAGGTCAATAGACCCAAAAGGAGTACAAAAGCAACCAGAGAAAGGATCGCCGATAACCCCAGGTTGAACGGAGGAATAAAAGACATTGCGATAGCCAGATAAACCAGATTCAAACCAAGAAACCCATATCCCGCATGAATGAACTTTCTGGTTCTCAGGTCAAGGGCCTCAATCGTTTGAGTATTTTCGTTTTCCATTTTCAGGGTAAGATGAATTCGTGTTATGCATTTGTCACTGCTGTTGCAGATTCATTTGCAGTATGTTAGCTTCCTGCATTTAGTCTATCATTAAACTATTGTCGGTTACCTTCTCTAAAAAATATGATTTCTGTACAAGAACAACTTAAAACCATTCTCCGGGGCACTGCCGAAATTATCAGCGAAAAAGACCTTGCCGCACTGCTGGCTTCCGGAAAACCCTTGCGGGTGAAAGCGGGGTTTGATCCCACAGCCCCCGACCTGCATCTCGGGCACACGGTTCTCCTGCACAAGATGAGGCAGTTCCAGGAGCTGGGCCATGAGGTCATTTTTTTGATTGGTGACTTTACCGGAATGATCGGCGACCCGACCGGTCGTTCCGAGACTCGTAAAAACCTGACACCCGAGGAAGTTAAGAAAAACGCCAAAACCTATCTCGCGCAAGTTTATAAAATCCTAGATAAAGACAAAACCACGGTAGCCTATAACAGCGAATGGATGAATAAGTTCTCCTCGGTGGAAATGATCGAACTCGCCGCACATTATACCGTCGCTCGCATGTTGGAACGGGATGACTTTCAAAAACGACTCGCCCAAAACCTGCCGGTTTCCATTCACGAGTTGATGTATCCCTTGATCCAGGGGTACGACTCCGTGGCCCTGAAATCTGATATAGAGTTGGGCGGAACGGACCAGAAATTCAACCTCCTGGTTGGCCGGGACCTGCAACGGGCTTACGGGCAAAAGCCTCAGATCGTTCTCACCATGCCTCTGTTGGAAGGAACCGATGGAGTGCAAAAGATGAGCAAGAGCCTGGGCAACAGCATTGGCGTTTTCGATGCCCCGAATGATATGTTCGGAAAAATCATGTCCGCCTCAGACGATTTGATGTGGCGCTACTACGAGTTGTTAAGCCAGGTCAGTGCAGAAGAATTGGAGACCATGAAAAAACAGGCTGCGGCAGGAACCTTAAACCCAAAAAACGCCAAGATGAATTTGGCGAAAGAAATCGTCGCACGTTACCATTCTCCCGAACTCGCGGAAACCGCCCTGACCGAATTTGAAAATGTGTTCAAAAAAAAGAATCTGCCCGAAGACATCCCGGTGGTTAAAGGTTGGGGAGATGATTTACGGGGAATCTGTAATATTCTGAAAGACCACAAAATGACCGACAGCACCTCGGCCGCCCGCCGTCTGATTCAGCAAAGATCTGTAACGGTAAATGGAGAAAAAGTTTCCGATGTTAATCAGAAACTGCCTGGGAACCAGGAATATCTCATCAAAGTCGGCAAGAAACGGTTCCTGAAAATTCAACCGGGATGATGGGAGCGTTTGAACCGGATCGAGTTGCCAATTTCCATATCAATTTTACTTTTCACAACAATCGCAGTCGCGGTTTTCTTTTGCGTGGCGATGACCTTTATTTCGCCCACCATAAACGGTAGGAGAAGTGTCTTTTCCGGTTTCAAGTTGCCCCAGACATTTTCATGTTTCGGGTCCACTTTGCCCCAGATACCATCCTCAATGTAGGGCATGGAGTAAACTTCGAAATAATCGCCGGACCTCACCTGGTCTTCCCAGCCTTTATCGATGTAAATAAAATCATCATACATTATGCCTATCTTGTCGCCCTTGGACGCAACAATATAACCCTCGATGGATTTGTCCGTCTGCGAAAACGCCGAAGGCTGAACCTCAAACTTTTTATACGGCGTGAGCAAGTGCCCCGGCTCAACGCTTTCATACGATTTCAACACACGGGCATAAGAAAACTTGTCACCCGGTTGGGTGATCTCAATCACACCATGAATCAGTACCCGATGCCCTATAGGTTTTCCCGGGTGGGACTTTAAGTCCTTGCGCTCATAGCCGGTTCTTCGCGTATACTCTTCCAGTTTCTCTTCTCCCCGCCCTGGTAGAACGGGATGATAGATAAAGCGGTCCAGCGAGTAGACCGTGAACCGGTCGCCTTTTTCTATTCCCTGACGCTTGCCAATATCCACAAAAAATTCATCAGGGCCGGATGTTCCCAGCTTTTGTTCAAACAGTTTGACAACGGTGCCTACTGGAACCAAACTCGAAGCAATAAATCCAGCATTGGCGTATTTCTTCTCCTCTACGGATTTTGTTTTTTGGGAAAAATAAGAACCCCCTACCTTGGCATCTTCTTTGAGATAGGAATACTTGCCGGAAGCTGCCATCATGCCCGGGTTTCTATTTCCCAGAAGCGTGCCCTTTTCGGAGGCAAGAAGCTCCATATCCGGAGTAATCCCAGCCACCTCGTTCTCAAGAGTTACCTTCAAATCATTTCCCCATGCAGGCAGAACCCCAGACGCGCCGGCATGCAAAATCAGAACGAACAAAAACCCCAATGAAATTCGCATCTTCATAAAAGAACTCCGTCTATTACTAATTGAATAGTAATATGTTACACCATTTTTGGCCAAAATTGCAGGATTTTCAAGAAAGCTTCTACATAATATGAGGCGCTCATGACCAAAAACAATTTTTAGAGACCCTCTAGAGCCGCCTTTACCAGTAATCACCAGAATCTGCCCCGGTAGCCTTGAAAGAAAGGGACTTGACATGGGCTCCCTCCGGTGAAATAATCCCCCAAACCTTCCCGTAATATCTCCAGTTGTCTAACCATCTGATTTGGTAGGAGTAAGGCGGGATTTTTCGCATTTTGCAGGATTTTTTTAGGATAGATTCATGAAAAGGACTTTTCAACCCAGTAATATCAAACGAAAACGTGTGCACGGATTCCGTAAAAGAAGTTCTACCGTAGGGGGAAGACGTATATTGGCAAACCGCCGGCGAAAAGGCAGAAAACGCTTGACAGTCTGATTCAATGGGGAATTTCTC
>JAPKCW010000148.1:0-4947 GCA_028822815.1 Nitrospinaceae bacterium
ACACAAACAAGGAAACCCAGAAAAACCTGGAGACCTTCTCCGCTCAAAATTATAAGTTGAATCAGAAGCTGATCGAAATTCTTCAGGAGAGCCTGAAACAAGGGGTGGGCACCAAATCTCTGCTGGACTCCCTAAAGAAAGAGCAAGGAGTCATTCATGCCAGCCTGAAGGGGGCGGATGAAAAAATCAATAAGCTGGCTGAGAGCCTGAAAGACCTGCAGGCTCAAAACACCACAACCAGTGAAACGCTTGGCGGTCTCAAGGCAAACCTGGAACATTCCGGGGAGTTCAATAAATTAGCGGATGAAAAGTTCAACAAACTCATTGAGCTTACCTCAGAGCTTGCTGTTCATTCAACGGATTTGGAAAACTCAGTGGTTGGACAGTTGAAAGATTCGGCACAAAAAGAGGAAGCCGGTAATATAAAAATAGATCTGGCAAACGAGAAACTCTCCCGCCTGATTGAAATTCTCAAGACGATCGCCAAGGAACAGGCAAAGCTGGATCCACTTGCCACGACACTGGGTACTATACAGAAAGAGCAGGGGGCTTTGCAAAAGTCTCAGGCAGGTTTAATGAAAAACCAAAAAGAAATCAAGGAAGCACTCGCCGATTTACGCCGAAAAGCGAATGTCAATATTTCCCGGAACGATGACATTAAGAAAACCCTTGGGCGGTTAAATTCGGTTAAAAGTGGGGCCGGTGGGAAATAGAATTGCTTTACGGCAAGAGGGTATTTATAGGAATTGCTTTTGGCTATGAGCGACCCTTATAGAATAAGGGATCGCGAGTTGCCTTAGAGAAAATTGTCGAGCAAATAGAAATCCACAAAAACTTTTTCGTTGCAAAAAAGACTCCTGCATTTTCAAAGGTTGACCGATTGCTGACCTACACTTCTCTGCCTCATTATGGCTAAAACCACTACTATTTTTGTCTGTCAGGAATGTGGACACCAGATTCCGAAGTGGATGGGACGGTGTTCCGAATGCATGGCCTGGAATAGTTTTGCCGAAGAAACATCAGCTCCGCGTAATTTACCACGTAACCAACGAAGCTCAAATTCCTTAGTATTAACCCCGATTACGGAAGTTCAGTCGGTTGCCGAAAACCGTTTGACTACCGGCATCGGAGAGTTTGACCGGGTTCTGGGCGGAGGTATGGTCGAAGGCTCGCTGATCTTGATTGGAGGAGAGCCGGGGATAGGGAAGTCGACGCTCATCTTACAAAGCATGGGCTATTTGGCCCGGATTGGGAAAAAGGTTCTTTATGTCTCTGGGGAGGAATCGGGGCCCCAAATCAAACTCCGCGCCGAACGCCTCAACGCCTTGTCTGAAAACCTGCTGGTTTGTTCCGAAATCTGTGTGGAGGAAATTCTTCAGTTGCTGGATAAGATTAAGCCGGGTGTGCTGGTGCTGGATTCTGTGCAAACGTTTTACACTTCAGATTTGCAATCTGCTCCGGGAAGCATCGGCCAGGTGCGGGAAGTGGCATTCAAAATTTTTCAAGCCATCAAGCATCGCAATATCCCAACTTTTTTGATTGGGCATATCAATAAAGATGGGGCGATAGCCGGGCCTAAATCTTTAGAGCATATTGTGGACACAGTGGTCTACTTTGAAGGCGAGCGGGGTCACGCTTACCGGGCCTTGAGGGCGATTAAAAACCGATTTGGTCCCACTCCTGAGATAGGTGTGTTTCAAATGATGCCGGAGGGGTTGGTGCCGGTGGAGAATCCTTCCGAATGGTTTTTGTCTGAACGTCCCGAGAATTCCTCGGGCTCTGCCATTGCGGCAACCCTTGAAGGAAGCCGTACCTTGCTGGTTGAGGTTCAAGCTCTGGTCAGCACATCTTCGTCAATAGGGATGCCGAGAAGAATGTCTACGGGCTTTGACCATAACCGCATGTCCCTGTTGATCGCCATTATGGAAAAAAGGATGGAGTTCAACCTGCAGGGTGAGGATATTTTCGTGAATCTGGCCGGAGGAATAAAAATTACAGAACCGGCTCTGGATCTGCCTGTCGTGGTTGCGATTGCGGGAAGTTTTCGTGACAAGGTTATAGACCCATTAACGGTGCTGGTCGGGGAGGTGGGTTTAACAGGAGAGGTGCGCACCGTCATGCAGTTGGATGCCCGGATTATCGAAGCCAAAAGGCTAGGTTTTAAACGTTGTGTAATTCCGTATTCTGCGAAAAAAGTGAAGAACCTGCCCGATGAAGGCATTGAGTTGTGCTTTGTGAAAAACCTTTCCGATGTTTTTGAACAATTATTTTAATGGTCAATTAAGGGCCTGAGAGTTGCCCGAGGTTAAATTATCCAATAAATAGAGATCTTCTAAAGGCTAATTATGAAGGTATGCGCGATCATTCCTGCGGGAGGCCGGGGAACCCGAATGGGAGGAACGACTCCCAAACAGTTTCAGGCGTTGAGGGGAAAACCCATTCTGCATTACACCTTGAGAACGTTGCAAGAATCAGGACTCATTGATTCGTTAGTTCTGGTTGTGCCGGAAAAGGAACTGGAAATTGCCCGCGCCGACTGGCTGGAGCATCCCCCGGTTGTTAAACAAATCGTAGCGGGTGGTGAAAAAAGGCAAGACTCGGTTTTTAACGGGTATCAGTCGCTTCCCACCGATACGGATATCGTTCTGGTTCATGATGGGGTGCGTCCTTTTTTATCGAAGGAAATGATTCAGGAAACGATCCATATTGCCGGGGAATTTGGTGCAGCGATTACGGCTATACCCGTTCACGATACCCTCAAACAGGTCGATGGTTCCGGGTTGGTCCAGCGCACTGTGGAACGGGATGGTTTATGGCGCGTTCAGACCCCACAGGCTTTTCGCTATGACCTGCTCGGGGAGGCTTTTCGCAAAGCCCAGGCGGATTCCTTTTATGGCACTGACGAGGGAGCCTTGATTGAGTACCTGGGGCAGGAAGTCCGAGTTGTGGATGGCTCCGAATGGAATCTCAAAATCACCTGCCCGGAGGACCTGATACTAGGCGAAAGCATTGTGGAAAAATTGTTCCCAGAGCTTTGACAATTTATTGTCGTGTTTCAAAAAAGTTTGCTTCCAAAAAGCCTCCCCGCCATCTAATACCTGTACAAGTCCAAAAATAAAATTTACCCTTTTCTAAGGAGAGAGAAAAATGTTGCAAGCCGGAACCGATGCCCCCGATTTTTCTGTGAAGGATCATAACGGAAATACTGTCAGCCTGAAGGACTACAAGGGAAAAAAAGTTGTGCTTTGGTTTTACCCCAAAGCCGATACACCCGGTTGTACGATGGAAGGCCAGGGTTTTCGCGATGATTTTAAAAGTTTTGAGGGGAAAAATATCCAGGTTTTCGGGGTAAGCCTGGACAATGAAGCGGACAACAAAGCCTTTGCGGAAAAATTTTCTTTTCCCTATCCCCTGCTTTGTGACGTGAACCGGGAGATTGCCATGGGTTATCAAGCGGTAAAAAGTGCCGAAGATCAATATGCGTCACGCATCACCTATGTGATTGGGGAAGATGGAAAAATTCTCGAAAGTATCGAAAGCGTCGACACTAAAACCCACTCCAAAGATTTGTGCTCCCGGTTATAAGTTACTAGCCCAGATATTGCATGAGTAAAAATCAAATCTCCAAACCACTGGCCCCACGCTTTTGGCGGTCGCGTTAGCGTCACCGCCACGTTGCTACCGGCCGTTGCCCCTTAGCAGGGGAGGCAACTGGGCAAAGCTTGATTGCGCCGAGACAACTCTTTGCTCGCCAAATAGAGTGATGGCACGCTGGCCCCACGCCTAGTGGTTGACCTGGGCGGGTTGGGGCGGTATGATTCTTTTTTCAAAAATTTAGGGTAGGGGGCCAGCATGAGCTACAAAGATTCCTATATGCCAGAACCTTTGGATGATGACCAGAAGAGGAAAAAAAAGGAGATTTTAAGTACCCGCATTTCTCCTGTTAACTTTGAAAAAATTAATGATGTTGCTGACTTGGTGGAATCGTTCCAATCGGCTTCGATTCAAGCAAGAAACCTGGGGCAATGCGCTAAAATATTCGGCAAAATGCTCCAGGATGAAGAGAAGCCGACAATTATCCTGGGTTTGGCAGGCCCTCTTATCGCGGCAGGACTGAGAAAAGTCATCCGTGATATGGTGCACTACAATATGGTGGATGTGATCGTTTCCACCGGGGCGATTTTATATAAGGATTATTATAACGCCCTTGGCGGCGGTCATTATTATTGAAGCCCTGATTCAAATGATACCAAAAAGCGCGAACTCTTCATCAACCGTATTTATGATACCTATGTGGATGATGAGTTATTTGTTGAAGATGACACCCTCATAGGGACTTTCGCCGATACACTAGAGCCCGGGAATTATTCCAGTAGAGATTTTATTGCGAGGCTTTCTGAGACCATAGATGATGAAGAATCCATCCTTGTTACTGCACGAAAAAATAATATACCCGTTTTTTGCCCGGCCTTAAACGACTCCAGCATAGGGATAGGTTTGACAGAGCATTACTACACGGCTCGAAAAGCGGGGCGTGCACCCATTACCATCGATTCCATTCGCGACAATTATGAGCTGACCCAGATTGTGGTGAACTCAACGCGTACGGCGGCTTTTTATGTCGCGGGTGGAGTGCCGAAAAACTACATCAACGATTCTGTGGTTATGTCCTATATTTTCGGGAAAGATACTGGCGGTCACAAATATGCTCTACAGATGACCACCGATGTTCCTCATTGGGGCGGGTTGAGCGGGAGCACATTAGCCGAAGCGCAGTCGTGGGGAAAAGTAAATAAGGAAGCGACACACAGTATGGTATTTGTCGAACCCAGCGTTTCGCTTCCTTTGATTTATGGTTATGCGTTTCAAAAAGGACTCTACAAAGGGCGCCCTCGAATGGATTTCGAATGGGAAGGCGACAAACTGACAAAACTCGCCCGCCACCCC
>JAPKCW010000149.1:0-4923 GCA_028822815.1 Nitrospinaceae bacterium
AAGAACTTTTATAAGCTGATCTTTTGTTAACTTCATTAAACCCTTTGAGCTAGGAGGGCTCTTAAAATTTTTTTTTTGTTCCTTCATCGAGTCATTCCTTTTCATATGTTTATCATAACTTTACTTTCTTCTTACAAATTTTATCAGATCATATGACCACCAAAGATAAATTCGTGACAGCAATTATGCTTACCCTTCTTGTCTGGGGGGATCAGGTGGTGAGGCTTTGGTGGGGCTGGGTTCAATATGTCTCTTCGTTCTTGTGATCGCCAAGGGTTTTTACAGGTTGGGGGGAGAACTCTAAAAGAGCATTTGACGGATTCCAGCTTGTCAGTATGGGTCGTTCACCCTGTATTAATCCTCCTCATACTTGATCACTTCAACAGGACACATCTCGGCGGCTTCCTTGATCTTTGCCTCCAACGGTGAATAGTCCACACCTTCTATCACTGTCGAGCCTTTATCCTTAACCTTAAAAACCTCTGGACAATTAGATTCTGACAAACCACATGAAACACAGCCATCCTCAATCCAGACCCGTGTAATAGCCATTGCTATCAAGCTCCTTGAGTATTATTTCAGACAAGCAGTAAAAGGGTACACTAAGTAAAGAAAGAAATGTCCTGTTCTTTTCTTGGTTGGCTCTTGCTATCCATCCCCAGATGCCTGTAAAGCCCCCATATCCCGCTGAAATGCTACCCACAGTGCTACCCAGAAGCAAAAATGGCCTAGCCGAAATCGGCTAAACCATTGATTTTACTGGTCGGGATGAGAGGATTTGAACCTCCGACCCCCTACTCCCGAAGCAGGTACGCTACCAGGCTGCGCTACATCCCGACTGTTTTTAGCTTTTTTTGTAGAAGAAATTTTTGAGGTATTTCCAGATAATGATTGAACCGAATCGATTTACTACCGATTTAAACCAAGTACTCCCTCCCAGACATTTTTGACAATGAGGGTGTACTACTTTTAGATTTTGAAATCCTTCTACGGCATCGATAACTGGCTGGGTATTCATGATTTCTGTGATGGGATTTTCGAATACGTTCCCGGCTGCTGTCTTTCCGTCAAAATCGACGCAGCAGTAAATCAAGTCGCCGCTGACCAGAATGGCGAAGTGGTCACTCAGTGCACTGCAATAGCCGGTCTTAGAGGGGACAACATTGCCGCCCTCGGCAAACGCATTGCCCCAGGTGTTCAGGATATATGTTTCGAAAAAAATATTTGGTGCGACTTCCACCACGTTCCATTTAAAGGAGGAGAGTTTGTTTATCTTCTTTTCTACTGCAGCTTTCTGTTCTTCGCTTAAGGGGGGGCAGATTTTGTGGACTTCATTTGCCCAATAACGAAACGTTTTTCTAAGTTCCTTGGTGTTGTTAATGACACTCATGGTGCCGACACTCCAGTCTTCGCCAGGAACTTCCGTCTTGATGGTAGTGTTCAGGAAATGCACTTTAATTTTTGGCGGTTTTTCCTGTTTGAGACAGGTGCCGATGAATGCAAGAATCCGGTTATGGTATTCGTCGAATTTCATCCGCCTGGATTTCCGGGTTTTAAAAGACTCTTCATCCGGGGTCTGTAATGAAATATTCACTTGAGATGCGGTAACTTTCTCGAGTTTTATTCCCATTTCTTCATCGAGGTAAGTGCCGTTGGTGGTGATCCCTGTCTTTACTCCCAATTGCGCCGCATATTCGAGAATTTCGAAAAACCGGGGATGCATGAACGGTTCGCCCATGACGTGAAAGGTGATTTTTTCTGCCATCTTGTATTCGGCGATTTCGTCGATGATTCCGCAGACTTTTTCAAATTCCATGTACTCGTAATGACGGGTCATCTCCTGTTTCGGACAGAAGGTGCAGTCAAAGTTACAGACGTTGGTCAACTCAATATGAATTCGTTGTAAGGGGAATTGGACCAGTTCGCCAAATCGTCCAGGAAAATTTTTTGTAGCGGGTAGGACTTCGGTAAGCATATTTTTATGAATTAATCGTTTTGTGTTTTTGAGTAGTTGTAGCGGTCGATACTTTCGCTCCAAAAAGTATTGTTGGTCACGTTGCGCGAAACCTTTTTCGACCCACATTCCGGACAGGAGACCTTTTTCTTATCCACTTCAGACATTTTCATTTCAATGACAAAATCTTTTTTACATTTTTCGCATGTGTGATCGTAATGCGGCATTAGAAAACCTCGATTATGCTGGTAATCGCCTGTTTGCAAGCTGAAAAATCAGCTCCTAAGAATACAATAGTTTCTATCTTAACGCAATAAAGCCAGCGAAGTTGTTCCATTTGAAAAACAGGTCAACCGTTGGGAAGCCCACCTTTTTGATGAGGTTCCGGTTCTCCTCCACCGTCCAGGGAATGAGCACATTTTCCAGGGCCTCGCGTTTTTTGGATATCTCCAGATTGGAATAGCCCTGGTCGCGTTTAAACTGATGGTGAAATTCGATGAAAGTACGATCCAGCGCAGGAATACCGCTTTTTATCTTTTCGATGAGAACGAGGGACCCTCCGGGCAATAATCCTTCATAGATATTTTTTAAAAGCAGAACCCGGTTTTCCGGTAAAACAAATTGCAGGGTATAGTTCATCACTACCACTGATGCGTTTTGAATGGAAAGGTCATGATTTAAATCTGCTTCAATGAATTCGCAGGAGATCGGTGATTCCCTGAACGTTTTTCTGGATTTTTCCAACATGGCTTGAGAGTTGTCGATGCCAAATAGGGCAATTCCTTTATTTTTGTCTACCGATTTGGCCAGCTTAAGAAGCAGGGTTCCCGTGGAACAGCCTAAATCGTAGACGGAGGTGTTCGCTTTGGCAAATTGAGCGCACCAGTGCACTGCCAATGACTGACATTCCTGATACATTGGAACGCTGCGTTCCAACATATCTTCGAATACATTCGCCACCGATTCGTTGAATTCGAAAGGCCCGCTGGCTGTAGCCTGATCAAATAATGTGTCCCGTTTGGAGATAGCACCCTCCAGTGCCGGATATTTAAAAGAAACTCCCCTACCGAATTAAACGGAAGGGGAGTTATCTAATGGTGCCGGTCACGGCCCCGGCAATTCATTGCCTTCAACCGGTCCGGATTTTGATTTGATAAGAAATTTATTGATTGCGTTCAAATAGGCGGTTCCGCTGGCTTCTATCGTGTTGACTCCCACGCCCTTTCCTAATACTTCCCTTTTTTCATGCTGAACGCGAACGGTTACTTCTCCTTGAGCATCCTGTCCCGTGGTTTTGGACATAACCTGGTAGTCCAGAAGCTTGCAACTAAGACCTGTGATCTTGTCGATGGCGTTATAAATCGCGTCCACCGGACCATCGCCATTTGCGCTGGAAGAATGCTCATTCCCATCGCGGCTGACCAGAACCACTGTGGCCTGGGGCACTTTTCCGGTTTCAAAGCCGCATTGCAAGGAACCCAGTTCATAGGTGTTCAGCTGTTCTTCCGAAAACTTCTGTTTCTGGATGAGTGTATGCAGATCGTCCTCAAAGATTTCCTTTTTTTCATCCGCAAGAACTTTGAACTCCTTGAATAACTCGTCCAGTTCATCCTGTTCCAGGTTGTATCCCAACTCTTGAACCTTGTGCAGGAGAGCACTACGCCCCGAATGTTTGCCCATCACCAGTTCCGATTCTTCACCGCCGACATCTTTGGGGTCCATGATCTCAAAGGTATCCTTACGTTTAAGGAACCCATGCTGATGGATGCCTGACTCATGCGCGAAAGCGTTTTTTCCCACAATGGCTTTGTTGCGTTGCACAAAGAAGCCGGTCAAACTGCTGACCAATTTGCTACAGGGCTGGATATGCTTGGTTTCGATTCCTGTATACACGTGGCTAAAAAAATCTTTTCGAGTTCTGATAGCCATGACCACTTCTTCCATGGCGGCGTTTCCAGCCCGTTCACCAATGCCGTTGATAGTGCATTCCACTTGCCTTGCCCCCGCCTGTACCGCAGACAGAGAGTTGGCAACCGCGAGCCCGAGATCGTTATGGCAATGCACACTGATAATGGCCTTGTTGATATTAGGAACATTTGTTTTTAAATAGCGGATGAGCTCCGCAAACTCTTCCGGAACGGTGTATCCCACTGTGTCGGGAATATTGACTGTTGTGGCCCCGGCACTGATAACCTCACGTGTGACATCGGCGAGAAAATCCTTTTCCGTTCTGGTCGCGTCCATGGGAGAGAATTCCACATCGTCGCAATATTTGCGTGCAAAGCGGATGGCTTTCGCTCCCATTTCGATGATCTCTTCCTTGGCTTTTTCAACCATATGCTCACGATGGATTTTTGAGGTAGATAGAAAAATGTGAATACGCGGTGATTCGGCTTTTTCCAAAGCACGGGCCGTTGCCTCAATATCTTTTTCGAGCGCACGCGAAAGACCAGCAATGGTCGAACCGTGAATTTCTTCGGCAATCTGTTTGACTGCTTCGAAGTCTCCTGGAGAAGCAACCGGAAAACCCGCTTCGATCACATCCACTTTTAACAGAGCTAGTTGCCGGGCGATCTCAAGTTTTTCCTTGATATTCAAGCTGGCGCCGGGGCATTGCTCTCCGTCTCTCAACGTGGTGTCGAAGATAATGAGTTTTTCGGGTTGCATGACTAAAAAATTTCCTTTCACCCACTAAGCGTGGGGCTAATGAGAGTGACGTCCTCTGATATACAATAATTTATCTCGGCTTAATGGGTTCTTGCCTGCCTCTACGGCGAGTAACTAGGGGCTAGTGAACAATAACTATTGTTGGCGAGCAAAGGCCTGATTTTGGTTCGAAGAGTTCTTGCTAGTTGCCCCTGCGGCGAGCAGTCAGTCGATAGCGTTTAGCACCTTGAATCCGGCCTTTTCCAGCTTTTTGACTAGAGAGGCTGTCTCACATAGGTCCAGGCGAAAAAAATAGACTTGTT
>JAPKCW010000150.1:0-4871 GCA_028822815.1 Nitrospinaceae bacterium
GATCGGACATAAATAACTCCTTAAGCTAAAAAATTACCCAATCGGTAAAGTTACCGAATTTCTATAATTAGTGAGACGGCAGAAAAAGACCTGCAAAATTTCCCGCCAGACACAGTTAGGATGGCATCTCCTTTAAAAAGATTTTAACTCGCTGAAGTTGACTGTTTTAGGCATTTCGGCGACTAAATATGGAGAGGCCTTTGTTAACCCTTGATTCCACTTGCTTTATAGCTCCACATATTGTATATAAATAATTTAGGCCCACAATATGTGGACACATACTAAATAATGAAAATAAAATGCTTGCAAAGGAAAGAAGCCATAAATCATTGAATTTGCTTCGTAAATCGAAAATCTCTCAATCAGAATCTAAGATTTCTGATCTAGCAACTAGATAAGACCGCAGACCCCAAACGTCAAGCTGGACAACTCATCTTTTCTTAAACAATAACCCGGTATCACCCTTATGGGGCAGGAAAAAACCTCCGACTTAACGGACGAACTCGAAAGAAGATTTCTGACCTACGCACTTTCGACCATCGTCTCCCGTTCACTTCCTGATGTGCGCGATGGTTTGAAACCGATACATCGCAGAATCCTGTTTGCCATGGAAAGTATGGGAATGAGTTCCGCTAGCAAACATGTCAAATCTGCCAAGATCATCGGTGAGGTGCTCGGTAAATACCACCCTCATGGAGACGCATCTACCTATGAATCGATGGTACGTATGGCACAGGATTTTTCCATGCGTTATCCCCTTGTTGACGGAAAAGGGAATTTTGGTTCTCTGGATGGAGATTCCCCGGCTGCCTACCGGTATACAGAGGGCCGCTTAACGCCTATCACCTCTTATTTATTGCGCGATATAAAAAAAGATACTGTCGATTTTCGCGCTAATTATGACAACACCCTGAAAGAACCCGTGGTGTTACCTTCCCGCGTTCCAAATTTACTGGTTAACGGCTCCTCTGGCATTGCGGTGGGAATGGCCTGCTCTTTTCCCAGCCATAATCTGGAAGAAGTCATGTCCGCTTTAATTTCATTGATCGACTCTCCCAAGCAGACGGTGGCTAGTCTAATGAAATACATAAAGGGCCCCGATTTCCCCACTGCAGGAATCATTCTCAACAGCAAACTGGAATTGCGGAAAACTTATGAATCCGGTTTAGGTGCGGTAAAAATCAGGGGGCGGTGGAAACTTGAATCCCTGCCTCGGGGCAAAAAGCAGATCATCATCACGGAAATTCCATATAGCGTCAATAAAGCCCGGATGATAGAAAAGATCGCTGAAATCATCATCGCCAAAAAACTTCCTCCCCTGACCGATGTGCGGGATGAGAGCGATGAGAATATTCGAGTGGTCCTTGAGTTCAAAAGTACTGCCGATGAGAACAAACTGATGAGCTATCTTTTCAAGCACACGGAACTGGAAAATAATTTCCAACTTAATTTCAACTGTCTCAAACCAAATGGGGAGCCCGACCGCTTATCCCTTTTGGAAATTTGCCAGCACTTCCTGGAATTTCGCAAACAGGTGGTTACACGCCGGTTGAATTATGAACTGGCTCTTCTTCAAAAACGCCTGCACATCCTTGCTGGATTCGCAGCAATTTTTAACGACCTGGATAAAGCCTTAAAGTTGATACGGGCGTCTAAATCCCGAAAAGAAGCGCACGAAAAACTGCAAAAGTATTTCAAACTTGACGACGAGCAAACCAACGCGATCCTGGAAACCCCACTCTATCGATTGGTCGGTATGGAAATGGAGAAGATTCTGCAAGAGCAAAAAGAAAAGCTCAAGGAACAAAAAAAAATCAAATCCATTCTCGCGTCACCCAAAAAAATCTGGACAGAGGTGCGGGAAGAACTCAAGGAAATCAAGGAAAAACACGGGGACAAACGCCGCACCCAGATAAAAACCATCGAGAGTATTGAATATAACGCGGAAGACTTTATCGAGCACGAAGATGTACATATCATTATCAGCCAGAATGGGTGGATCCGGAAATTAAAAAACCTGGGCGATCCTTCCGCACTTAAATTTAAGGAAAACGATCAATTGCTCGGTATCCTTCAAACCAATACGCGGAACCTAATCGCTCTTTTCACCTCGTTGGGTGTCGTCTATGTATCCAAGGTCTACAACCTGTCCTATACAAGAGGTGGATTTGGTGAACCCATTCAAAGCTTGTTCAATTTTGCTGATGGCGAAAAGGTGCTCGGCATGCTCACGCTATCTGCTCCAGATGAGGGCCTGGACACCCCATCTGAAGGCCAAGCCTCAATGGACTTCCTCAAAAGTGACACACCGGGAGAAAACAATACTGAATTCTTGGTTGTCAGCGCCAATGGGTTTGGTTTTCGTTTTCCGTTATCCAACCTGGCCGAGACCACTCGTTCTGGAAGAAAGATCATGAATTTGAAAAATGATGACCGCATGATCGGTTTCGCTCCGGTAACGCATGGTCATGTTTTTCTGGCCACAGAAAAAGGGAAAGCAGTGGTCATCGCCACGGACCAAATAACCCAACTGACCGGATCGGGTAAAGGGGTCACCCTTATGAAACCGGGAGAAAGCAGGTTGGCCGGGTTTAAATTCGTCGACCTTAAGGATAAAATCGTACTTGTGTTCGACTCCGGAAATGACAAGGTAATCACCGTGAAAAGTGTCCGCCTCTGTAACCGCGGTAGCCAGGGTGTTATCGTTTCCAAACGTAAAACCATTCTTAAAATAAAATAAATACCATGTCAAAATATAGATCTGAAGATATCCAAGTCCTGGAAGGACTCGACCCGGTTCGCAAACGTCCAGGAATGTACATTGGCTCCACATCTTCCACTGGCCTGCATCATTTGCTTTGGGAAATTCTGGATAACTGCGTGGATGAAGCGCTCAACGAGCATTGCGACACCATTGAAGTGACCTTGGGTAAAGATCATGGCGTCACTATCAAGGATAATGGGCGAGGAATTCCTGTAGACCTTTATCGCAATACTAAAAAGAGCGCTATGGAAATCCTGTTTACCACCCTGCACTCAGGGGGAAAGTTTAGCCAGGACAACTATAAAGTATCCGGTGGCCTGCATGGGGTCGGAATGGCTGTGGTGTGCGCCCTATCAGAAAAACTTGTTGCAACTTCCCGCCGAGACGGATTTGAATGGACTCAGACTTATTCAAGAGGCAAGCCCACTACAAAGCTTAAAAAGGGAAAACCCGCCCGGATTTATGGCACCACTGTTTATTTCAAGCCTGACGGCAAAATTTTCCCGAAAACGGAATTCAATCCCAAGCTTATTTTGGAACGGGCCGAATCTAAAGCCTTCCTCAACAAAGGCCTCAAAATAATCGTCAGTGAAAATAGAAATAAGCACATATTTCACTATCCGGGAGGGATTCAAGACTACATCAAAAAGATTGTTGGTCAGAAAACTACTTTGATGGACAAGCCTTTTTATGTAGAAAAAGAAGACAAATCTTTGCGGTTGGAGGCCGCGTTTCTCTGGACCCCAAATACCGACACCCAGATTCTGTCCTTCGCCAACTCTATTCGCACTGTTGACGGAGGCACCCATGAAAACGGATTTCGAAACGGCATCACCAAAGCAATTCGGGCCTATATCGACAGGCGTAAACTGCTGCCCAAAGACATAACCGGAATCACCGGCGATGACGTCCGGGAGGGTCTGGTTGCCATTATCAATATTTATCTTCAGGGCGATGTTGAATTTCAAGGACAAACCAAGGGGCGACTGAATTCGGAAATCACCTCTCAAGTAGAAGCGGTGATCAATCATACCCTCGAACATTATTTAAATGAAAATCAGACCTTGGGAAATACCCTTGCCAGCCGCATCATTCTTTCTGCCCAGGCCCGCATCGCTTCACGTCAAGCCAAAGAAGCGGTTCAACGAAAAACCAATATCTCGCACCGGCTCAATCTCCCAGGAAAACTTGCCGACTGCGCCACAACAGATAAGGACCAGGCCGAGCTCTTTATTTGCGAAGGAGACTCTGCAGGCGGTTCCAGCAAACAGGCACGGGATCGAAAAACCCAGGCAATCCTTCCCATTCGCGGAAAAATACTCAATGTTGAAACCGCAACCATGTCCAAGATTCTGGCCAATACTGAAATTCAAAACCTCATTTCTGCCTGTGGAACAGGTATTGAAAATAAATTCGATTACCGTAAACTTCGGTACGGAAAAATTATCATCATGACTGACGCGGATGTTGATGGAGCCCATATTTGCACCCTGCTTCTTACCTTTTTCTATCGATACCTGCCGAAAATTATCGAAGAAGGACATCTTTTCATCGCCCAGCCGCCTTTATATCGCATTGATGCCGGCAAAAAAATATTTTACGCATTAAGCGATGAGGAAAAAGATGAAATCATCGAGGGATTAAACGGTACCGCTCACGAAATAGGCCGTTTTAAAGGATTGGGAGAGATGCCCGCCTCGGACCTAAAAGAAACCACTATGAGTAAAAAATCCCGGTCCCTGATTCGTGTCACACTGGATTCTGCCGAGCGGGCCAGTAAAACTGTCAACCAGTTAATGGGCAAAAATGCGGAATCACGCTTCAAATTCATAAAGGAAAGAGCAGTGTTCGTTCAGGATCTGGACGTATAGTTTGTTTTTTTCAGTAGTTTTCAACCTTTATCGAATTCTTTCCATTCGCTCACCCCTCCAACGGCTCCGCCTTATAAATAAACACAATGTTTTCAATACTTTTTGAACACCTTTGTTACTGATTCAGCTTGAATTTTTTTTACCTGTATGTCGTCAAACGAATCTGTGCCAAGAGTTGATTTAAGCTAGAGACACATTTGATTTATAGTCCTTTGATAAATATTATTCAAGTTCAA
>JAPKCW010000011.1:0-21300 GCA_028822815.1 Nitrospinaceae bacterium
TTGGCTAATCATAAATCTGCATTGAAACGCAACCGGCAAAACCATAAGAGAAATGAAAGGAACAAAGGGTACCGCACCCTGGTCAAGACGGTGTCCAAAAAAGTGCGTAACGAAGCTGAGGCTGGCAATAAAGAGCAGGCCCAGAAAGAATTAAAGATCGCCGAGAAAATCATCGCCAAGGTTGGTGGTAAGGGCATACTCCACTCCCGCGCCGCATCCCGCAAAATTTCCAGTCTCACCCGTTTGGTCAACCGCACCCCTTAACAGGGGGGGCAACTGGGCAAAAGCCCATCAAGCCGTCAAAGCTACTTGCTAGCCAGAGAAAGCCATTGCCAGTCGGCTCCACAACTAGTGGCAGAGGTTGAGGATCAGGGTTTGCATCACTGCCGTAGGGTCCTTGGTAGTGGACTTCAAATTTCTATCAGCTTTAACCAATTCCAAATATCCACTGCGTAGTTGTTGTGTGCTGAACCGGCGAGTGTGTTGCAAAGCTTTTTCGACCATAAAAGGATGGGCTCCCATTACTTTCGCGATCTGACCTGATGGCAAGTTTTTTTGCTGGTAATGTTTTACTTCCCAGATCATTCGAAGTTGCCAGGCGATGGTACCCAGGATTTTTATGGGTTCTTCCCCGTGGTCGATTTGGTTGTTGAGTAGGCGGAGAGCTTTTTCCGGATTTTTTGTTTTCAATGCATCGGTGAGGGCAAAAACATTTTCCAACTTGCTTTCTCCCACCACTTCTGCGACATCCCGTTCTGAAACGGATTTATTTTTTCCCGCATAGAGGAGAGTTTTTTCCAATTCTTTCGCCAGGATTCCCGGCCGGGGTCCCACCCTGTTTATCAGAAAACGTGCCGCATCAGAGGATAGCGAATAACCTGCCTCCTCAGCCCGTTTACGGAGCCAGTGTTCATTTTCTTTGGGAGCTTCGCAGGCGACTGCGGTTTTCAGTTTTGTTAGCGTTTTAAATAATTTTCTTTTGCGGTCCACCTTGTCGGCGGTAACGACTACACAGGCTTCAGGAATGGGGGACTGTGCGTAGTCGATGAGGGTTTGGGCATCTTGGTCCTGCGGGACGGCCTCGTGCAGATTACGTACCACTACCAGTTTTGTTCCACCCACGAAAGAGAGGGTTCTGGCGGATCCCAGCCAGTGGCTCACCGTACTTTCCCGGGCATCGAAGGTTTCCAGGTTAAAGTCCCGATTATCTTCGGTGATCCATTTTTTGATCAGAGCCTGGATGACTTCGGTTTGGTAAAAGGTTTCCGGGCCATAGAGAAAATAGAAAGCTTCCGTTTGCCCTTGGGAAATTTTCAGGATTAAATTGTCAGGGGTCACGGTTTTTAAAAGAATTAAAACTGATCAATGAGCAGGCTCACCAAGCGGTTGCCCAGTTCTTTGTAGGCTTCTTCCAGAGCAGCAAGCCGGGCCGATTCTGTATCGACAATATCAGAAGTAGCTCTGTAGTCCCATTTGGTTGTGAATTTGTTTTTTATATAGGGTTTGTCATTAATCTTGTCGATCACTTCAACCTCCACGCCCAGCTTTACAATATAATCCGAGGCAAAATCGCTGGAGGTGAAGGAGACGGCCCTCAAATCATAATAAAAAAGGCTGCCCTTCATCACCATGTCGGAGTTACCTTTCCGGACAATTTTGAGCCTTCCATCTGTAATGAAGGAATTAATAATGGCACTTGTCAATTCCCGGTGAATTCCCGGTTCCGAGGAACTATTGGTAAACACAGGTATGAAGAGGGTTTTTAAATGTGGCGGCAGGGAAGAACCGGTTCCCACCAAGTGATACCCGCATCCATTAAGGAGCAGGGCGATGCCAAACAGTATCCAGAATTTAAAAGGAAGCCGGACTTGTTTCATTGGACAACGATGTTTACAAGTTTTTTGGGAATGACGATAACCTTTTTGACCTCTTTGCCCTGGGTCCATTCCTTGATTTTCAGATCTTCAAGGGATCGGGTTTTTAAATCGTCATCGCTGATACCAGACTCGACAGAAATTTTCTGTCTCACTTTACCATTGACCTGGAGGACGATCAAGATTTCATCCGTTTGTGTCAGGGACTCTATGTATTGTGGCCAAGCTGTCTGATCCAGGGTTTTAGAAAGCCCCATCAGCGATCCTAATTCTTCTGCAATGTGTGGAGCGAAAGGCGACAGTGTCAGGACCAAGGTTTCCAGACCTTCCCGCACGGCCATGCGTGACGTTTCATCCTGGTTGTTTTTGTTCCCCCACCATTCTTTGAAGCTGAAAAGGTGGTTGACCAGTTCCATAATCGCTGATATCGCGGTATTGAACTGCATTCTTGTTGCAATATCATCCGTCACTCGTCTTATGGTGATATGGGTCATTCGCCGAAGAGCTTTTATTTCGGGAACGGGGGTGGTAAAAGATTCTCCCGGCAATGTCACGGTTTTGATTTCTTCGGCAAATTCGCCGAAAATGCGCCACACTCTTTTTAAAAAACGTGAGCATCCTTCCACACCCTGATCACTCCATTCCAGATCTTTCACCGGCGGGGCGGCAAACAGGATAAATAGCCTTGCGGTGTCGGCACCGTAGGCGCTGATGATTTCGTCCGGGTCCACGACATTGCCTTTGGACTTGGACATTTTAGCTCCGTCCTTGATGACCATACCCTGTGCCAGCAGATGGGCAAAAGGTTCCGGGGCCTGTGTCAGCCCAAGATCGTTCAACACCAGGTTGAAGAACCGGGAATAAAGGAGATGCAAAATGGCGTGCTCAATGCCACCGACATATTGGTCAATCGGCATCCAGTAAGAGCCATTCTCCTTGCTGAAAGGAGCTTGCTCCAATCGGGGTGAGGTGTAGCGGTAAAAATACCAGGAAGAGCAAACAAAAGTATCCAGCGTGTCTGTATCGCGGCGGGCATCAGCCCCGCATTTCGGACAGGAAGTTTTGTGGAAGGATTCCAGACTATGCAAAGGGGACTGCCCATTTTCTCCTAATTGTGCGTCAAGGGGCAACTCGACTGGCAGTTGGTCTTCAGGAACTGGCACGATTCCGCAGTCAGAACAATGGATCACGGGAATAGGCGTCCCCCAGTAGCGTTGCCGGGAAACTCCCCAATCGCGAAGCCGGTAATTGATCGTGGCTTTTCCGATACCTTCTTTTTCCAGAAATTCGCAAACCGTTCTGCGCGCTTCCTGGCCGACCAAGCCATCGAAGGAACCGGAATCCACCATAGTGCCATCGGCGGTGAACGCCTCCACCATAGTATCTGCATCCAGCTCACCGGTTTTAGGTTGAATGACTACCCGGACGGGCAAATGATATTGCCGGGCAAAATCCAAATCCCTCTGGTCGTGAGCAGGAACGGACATGATTGCGCCGGTGCCGTAACCCATGAGAACGAAATTGGCTGTCCACACAGGAATGGATTCTCCCGTTAAGGGGTTCACGGCATAAGCTCCGGTAAACACGCCTTCCTTTTCACAGGCTCGGGCGATGGTGTCCTGTTTTTTTACTTTTTGCACGAAAGCTGCAATGGCTTTTTCCTGTTCGGTGCCGCGTGATAATTTTTCGGTGAGCGGGTGCTCGGGAGCCAGCACCATGAACATGGCTCCATACAAGGTGTCGGGACGGGTAGTGAATATTTTTATTACCTCGTCACTCTGCACAATTTTAAAATCCACTTCCGCGCCGAAACTTTTTCCGATCCAGTTTGTCTGCATAGTCAGCACCTGTTCCGGCCATTTGCCGGAAAGGCTTTTGCACCCTTCCAGGAGGCGGTCCGCATAGTCGGTAATTTTGAAGAACCAACCTTCCTGCTGTTTTTGCAGGACCTCGTTATCGCAGCGCCAGCAACAGCCGTCCACAACCTGTTCGTTGGCGAGTACCGTGTTGCAGTCTTCGCACCAATTGATGGTGGAGTTTTTTCGGTAAGCGAGGCCTTTTTCCAGTAACTTTAGAAAAAGCCATTGGTTCCATTTATAATAGCCGGGATGGCAGGTGGCGATCTCTCGGTCCCAGTCGTAGCTGAGCCCTAAAGCCTTAATCTGTTTTCGCATGGTGCGGATGTTTTCAAATGTCCATTGGGCGGGGTGGCTTTTGTTTTTTATGGCGGCGTTCTCTGCCGGCATTCCAAAAGCGTCCCACCCCAAAGGATGGAGGACGTTATAACCTTGCATGCGTTTGAACCGGGCCAACGTGTCGCCGATCGTGTAGTTGCGTACATGGCCCATGTGGATTCTTCCGGAAGGATAGGGAAACATCTCCAATAAATAGTACTTCTTTTTGGCAGAATCTACTTCGACTTTAAATGTTTTATGTTCTTCCCAGTAAGCCTGCCATTTGGCTTCGATGGAATTGGGGTCATAGGGGATCATAAGTCTGGATATCCGGGGTCAAACGTTGGCGTGACGCATTAAAGAAGGTGAATTTTATCACATTCCTAACATATTGAAACCATCATGACAGAACTTTCCGGAACCATTGCTGTTGTATTCATCCTGTATGTGCTGGCCATGCTGGGCATTGGTGTGTGGACTTCGCGCATGACCCGTTCCCCGCTGGATTTTTTTCTTGCTGACCGGTCGTTGAAGGCCTGGGTGACGGCTATTTCTTCTACTGCCAGTTCAGAGAGTGCCTGGGCCGTGCTGGGAACAGTGGGTCTGGCTTATAAGGATGGTTTATCGGCCATATGGTTTCTGCCCGGTTGCCTGTTGGGCTATCTCATCAATTGGTTGTTCCTTGCCGAGAAACTGCGTAAGCATTCAGAAGAGCATCACGCCATCACCCTTCCCGATTATTTTGAAAACTATTTTGATGACAAGACTCATATCCTGCGCATGATTTCGGTCGTTATCATTTTTTCCTGCATGATGGCTTATGTGGCGGCACAGTTTACTGCTATCGGAAAAACCTTCGATGCTATTTTTGGCATTCCTCATGTCCTTAGCATTTCCGTAGGCGGGGCAATTGTACTCATTTATACCATGATGGGCGGAGTGCGGGCGGTGGCCTGGACCGATTTTGCGCAAGGTATCATTATGGTATTAGGGCTGGTCATTCTTTCGCTGGTGGCGTTGTCCAGTCTTGGAGGTTTTTCCGGGATGTGGGTGGAAGTGGGAAAAGTTTCTCCTGGTACCCTGACATGGATGGGAGGAAAATCTACCTCGGCATTTTTTGGTTCCATGGTGGGCCTTTTAGGCATCGGGCTTGGCTACCCCGGTCAACCGCATGTCATCACCCGGTACATGGCGGCGAAAAATACCGAGGCCATCAAAAAAGGCACCTGGATCGCTTTGGGCTGGGGGTTGGCGGTTTATTCTTCATCCATTCTGTTGGGAATATGTGGGCAGGCTCTTTTCCCGGGATTGGAAGACCCGGAACATCTGTTTCCCAAAGCGGCAGAGCAATTGTTACCCACCCTGTTGACGGCGGTAGTCTTGACTGGAGTTTTGGCTGCCATCATGTCCACGGTATCGGCGCAGATTCTGGTAGCCGCTTCGACGGTAGCGCATGATGTTTATTCCAAAATGCTCAAGAAATCCCTTTCGCATGAAAAAATCCTTTTGGTCAGCCGGGCAACGATTCTGCTATTGGGGATAGGGGCCATGCTTATTGCGCTGGGTGAAACACGGGTCATCTTCTGGTTCGTGCTGTTTGCCTGGTCGGGACTGGGAGCAAGTTTTGGCCCGCTCATTCTATTCAGCCTGTACTCGAAAAACATCACCCGGCAGGGAGCCATAGCGGGAATGCTGACCGGATTTTTAACAACCCTCATCTGGAAAGCCACCGGCCTTTCGGAATCGGTCATCTATGAACTGGTTCCGGCTTTTCTTTTTGCGACTCTGGCGATTTATTTTGTGAGCAAAGTAACCCGGTAAGGAAAGAAAAGAATCTTTCTGACAGGTTTTAAGTTAGATACTGATTTACTTTTTTTAAAAAGGAGGCGATTTGAATGGGTTTGGAAATATAATCAGTGAACCCTGCCGACAACCCTTTTTTGATATCCGATTCCATGCTGTTGGCACTCAGCGCGATAACAGGAACCGAATCGAGGAGCGGGTACTTCCTGATAATTTTTAAAGCTTCATAACCGCTCATACCCGGCAATTCAAGATCCATTAAAATCAAATCAGGTTTGTGAGCTTTGGCCAATTCGATGCCCAATCTTGCATCAGGAGCCTGTAAAAGTTTTAGGTTGTGGCGGAACAAAATGGACGCGACCAACTCCATATTCGAGTGGTTATCTTCGATGTAAAGAACTTTAAAACCATTTTCCTCGATTTTGGAACCGGTTAACTCCTCCATCTCTTGATTTTCGTCAAAAATGGCAGAAATTATGCTTTTTGGATATTTATATAGTCTAAGGCTTTTTTTAAGGGAGGCAATATATTTTAGCAGGATAAGGGATTAAATCTTCGGTGTCAGGAGGGGGTAAAATAGTTTAGTCAGGTTTGGCGATGCTCAAACATTGGGTGATGATGTCTGCCATTTTTCTTGCGGCACCCTGTTGTTGGGTGATGAAGATTTTTGCTTTTTCGCTAATTTCGAGGCGATGGGAAGGATTTTTCAAAAGTGTATGGACTTTTTGTTCCAGCTCTTCCGGGTTTGCCACCTGAAAGACCAGTCCTTGGTTGTGGGCTATTTCTGCGACATGGCGGATGTTCTCAATATAAGGGCCATGCAACACAGGCAGGCCATAAGACAAAGGTTCTATCAGGCTATGGCCCCCACCCGGTCGGATCAGGCTTCTGCCTACAAACGCTACTTGTCCTAGCGAATATACTTCTGCCAGTTCACCCATCGTATCGAGCAGGATGACTGAAGCAGATTCCGCATGCCCCAGAGACGATCGGCTGGTGAAAGAAAAGTTTTCCTTTTTAAGCAGAGCAGTTACTTCTTCCACCCGCTCCATTCTTCGTGGCGCGAGAATCAAAATCAGATTGGGATGTTTCACCATCAACTGCCGGTGCGCGTTCAGGATGATTTCTTCCTCACCGGCATGAGTGCTTCCTGCTATCCATACCGGTGTGTTTGCCTGCAATTTAAATGTTTGCCGGAGCCGTTCTTTTTCCTCATCGGTCATCGGTTGCAGCGCGTCATATTTTGAGTCGCCAACCACTTCAATATTTTCTCGGCTCACACCCAGAGCCAAAGCGGCTTTTTCCCCATTGGTGTTTTGCATATAGAGCCGGTGGAATTTTTGGAAAGTTTCCTTGAAAAGGGAGCCAGCTAGAAGATAGCGCCGGGCCGCGCGTTCCGAGATACGGCCATTGAATAAAAGAGCCGGCGCGTTTTTTTTATGCAGTAGATCAATCAAGCCAGGCCAGAATCCGGTATCGGTGACAACATAAAGGTCCGGGTTGATCCGGCACAAGGCCAGTTGGGTGAACGGCAGGCAGTCCAGCGGATGGAAAAACACGCTGTCGATGAAATCAAGTTTGTGCGCTGTTTCATACCCGGAATCGGTGGTGACGGAGAGCGCGATATACAGGTCGGGATTTTGCCCACGCAATAGTTTGAGAACCGGTGCGGCGGCGATCACTTCCCCCATCGAAAGGGCATGCAACCAGAGAGTTTTTTCGCTCTGTCTGGTTTTAGCAGGAACCCAGCCAAAATGATGCGCCAACCCTTTCCACTTATGTTTGGAGAACAAGGCTGAAAGTGAAAACAAAGGGACCAGCAGGACTGCCAGAAAAAGGGATAGAAGGTGATAGAGAAAAATCATCAAAGGGTTGTTTGGCGGATGAGTTCAATGTTTCGGAGCAAGGCCCCGCTGTTGGCCTTGACGGTTTCTTGTGCCGCAAGACCCAGCTTTTGGCGTTCGTCCGGATTCATCAGCAACCGTTTTAAAACATCGTAGAGATCTTCAATATTTTGCAGTTGAATGCCACCTCCGGACTGCGTGAGAAGCTTTGCTTCTTCTGCAAAATTATTCATGAATTTACCGAACAGGACAGGTTTTCCCAATGCTGCCGGTTCGAGAATGTTATGGCCGCCAAAGCGGGGGTTGAATCCGCCTCCGACATAGGCCACGGCTGCGCTCTTGTAAAAGGCATTGAGTTTTCCCAGGCTGTCTACCAGTAATAGGGAGCCTGTCCAGTTTTCCAGTCCATCCAGTTGAGAGAGCAAGGTATAATCCACTTTGAATTCCCGGATCAAGTCTTCGACCTCCCGGCATCTTTGCATGTGTCTGGGGGCGATCACAGCGATCAGGTTTGGGAACTCTTTTTGCAGTTCCACCAATGCTTCCATTATCGGGCCTTCCTCTCCCGGCCGGGTGGAACCAAAGACCAGAACCATGCCATCCGTTTTCCACTCCTGATGAGGGTTATCCTCCTTCTGGGTTACATCGAATTTTATGTTTCCCGTTACCCGGACTTTTTCTTTGGCCACGCCGATTTGCAATAACCGATCTGCATCGATCTGGGAACGCATGGAAAACTGCTGGATCGATTCTGTCATCCATAGAAAGAAGGCCGGAAGTTTTCCATACCGCTGAACCGATTTTTCCGAGACCCTTCCGTTCACCTGGATTACGGGAATGTTTCGGTCTTTGCATTGACGAAGCAGGCAAGGCCATAATTCCGCTTCGATCAGAACCAGTTTGGCGGGTTGTATCCGCTCAAAGACCGGATTCATCCAGAGGGGGAAGTCTAGTGGCAGTCGGAATACGTTGGGAAGATTTTCTTCTCGGGCTAGCGCATAACCGGTGGGACTAAAAGTGGACAGGGCGATCGGGCGAGACTCCCCATCCTTTATAAGACCTGCAATAAGGGTTTTAGCCAGGCGGACTTCCCCGACCGATGAGGCGTGAATCCACAGCGTGCCTTTTAACTCTGGCAATGAGCGGGCTCCTGCCATTCTTTCCTTGATCTGATTGCGGAAAAAAGAAGAAACCAGTGCCCTTAAAACAATAAAAGGAGAAGCTAAAAGTAGCAGCCCTCCTGTCAGAATATAATACAAAAAATCCATATCCCGGGAGTATACTCCTAAAATATTAGAGGGCTCTAAAAATTGCGAATTTCCAAACTTGAAAGTACTGAATTATTAGAAATGTCTATTAAAAGTTTGGTCGAAAATAATGTCAGAAATTTTCTATAAAGTCATATCGCCTGACCGCAAATGGTATTGGTTTCCAGTTTTTGCGATCTTGAAACTCATTTCCTTCTTTTATTTGCTGGGCCACCGTTTTCGCCTCTGGACTTACAGATGGGGGGTGTTCCCCCGCCGCAAGCTCGACTGCCGTGTGATCAGCGTTGGCAACCTGACCTTAGGGGGAACAGGAAAAACGCCCTTTGTCATGATGATTGCCGAAATACTCAGGGGTAACGGATTCAAACCCGCCATTCTCAGTCGGGGTTATGGCGGAAAATCCCGTGACCCGGTCAATGTTGTCTGCGATGGAAAACAGACACTTCTTTCCCCGGAATGGGTTGGCGATGAAGCGGTCATGATGGCGGAAAAACTCAAAAACGTTCCGGTTTTAACCGGGCCGGACCGTTACCAGACAGGGCGGTACGCGCTCGAACATTTTGGCGTGGATACTCTGATTCTGGATGACGGTTTTCAACATCTGGCCTTAAACCGTGATCTGGATATTCTGCTTTTCGATCATTCCAGACCGCTCGGTAATGGCCATTTGTTTCCCGCAGGCGAACTGCGTGAACCCCCAGGAGAAACAAGAAGGGCGGACCTGGTCTGCTTTACCCGCTGTACCCGTGGCCCCGTCAATTTTGACCCACAACTTCTAGATTCCATTCCCCAGGTCAAAACGCATCTTCGCCTGGACTCTGTAATTCGTATGGATGATGGTGAAGTGTTGGATGCGGAGGTATTAAAAAATGAACCGGTCGCCGCGTTTTGCGGCATTGCCAAACCGGAAGGATTCAAGCAGATTTTGCTGGACTCGCAGATTCAATTGAAATTTTTCAAGGCCTTTCCCGATCATCATTCTTACACCTTGCAAGTTGTAAAAGAATTAGAAGCCCGTGCGGTAAAAGCCGGAGCCCGGTTCCTTTTAGTCCCGGAAAAAGATGCGGTGAAACTCAAGGGGATGAAATTTTCTTTACCTGTTTTAAAAGTGGTGATCGAACTTGAAATTCTGGAAGGGCGTGAAACCTTCAACGCCCTTCTCATAAAGAAGGCGTTGAACAATTTGTGATGTTTGATATAAAAAATCTCAGTTCCAATCAGCGGTTTGTTTTGAATATTGTGGTGCCGTTGGCTTACTTGTTTCCCTTGGTGTTGGCTTACCTGGGCCCGAAAGATTTTGGCTTTGGGTTTCCAGGTTTGGTCTATGCGGGGTTGTCCATCGGTGCGGTGGGCGTATTGCTTTGGGCCGCCGCCATGTGGTCGCTGGGTTCCTCGCTAGCCGTTCTGCCGGGAACCGACCACCTGGTTACCGGGGGGGTTTATAGTGTTTTTCGTCACCCGATTTATATAGGAATAGTTTTGACATTGACCGGATTGTTTGTGGCTTGTGGATCTGTACCCTGCCTGGTTTATGTTCTGGTGGTGGTGATTCCGTTGAATATTTTCAGGGCAAGGGCAGAAGAAAAAGTCCTGTTAGAACAATTGGGACCTGCTTATCAAAAGTACCGGGATTCCACACTTTTTTGAGAACCAGGCGATGGCACTGAAAATAAGATTCCGGGCTTTGCTGACTCTATGCACAGACGAAAACCCCATTGAAAACGGCGAACTGATTATTGATGATGGCAAAATCGTAGAAATTTCAACTCAACCAGGAAATAAAAAAAACAGCGATACTCTGGATCTCTCCGACTGCCTGCTCATGCCGGGATTCGTCAACGCGCATTGCCACCTCGGCCTGACTGCGCTTGAGAAAAAACTTTCTCCTTCACTTTCATTTGAAGATTGGATTCGGGCGTTGATTTCCTTGAACTCCGTTCTTGATGACGAGAGCCGGATTCAGGGAATTTGCGCCGGAGCTAAAGAGATGAAACTCTCCGGTGTGACCGCATTGGGAGATTATGTCGCCGAACCCGGACTGCTGAAAATAATTGGTGGCTTGGGTTTTCGGTCGGTGTTGTTTTTAGAGACAATAGGGTTTCATTCCGACAAAGCGCGATCGCTTGGCGAAAAAGTGGAAGAGGTTTTGGAAAATGAATTCCTTTCTCCACTTAATCGGCTGGGTTTGGCTCCGCACGCCCCTTATTCCGTTTCTCCGGACCTGTTTCGATATCTTGGGCAACTTGCGCAGAAATACCATTGCCCGTTTTCCTGCCATGTCGCGGAAGTTCAGGATGAAGTGCGGTTTCTTGATGGCGGGGATGATTCACTGGCGAAACTGCTCAAAGAAAGGTCTGCCTGGGACCCCCAATGGCAAGCACCTGGAAAAACTCCTGTTCAATACCTGGATTCTCTTGATCTGTTGGATCGCCTCATCGCCATCCACTGCAATTTTGTTTCTGCCGACCTTGATGTGATGGCAGAGAAAAAAGTCAGCGCAGTATTTTGCCCCAATAGCACCAAGTGGTTTGGCCGGACGGAATTCATGCCGGTTCGCGCTTTGCTGGACTTGGGAGTTAACGTGGCCTTGGGAACCGACTCACGGGCCAGTAATGATTCCCTCAACTTTTTGGATGAGTTGCGTATGGCAGATGAACTTTTGCCTGATGTCAGCCGAAAAGAAATACTCGCCATGGCGACCTGTGCAGGTGGAGAAGCCTTGGGTTTGCAATGTGGCAAGCTGGCTTTAGGACAACAGGCTGATTTAATTGGATTTTGCGTTCCCCCTTCCTATTCAGGTTCCTGGTCAGATGTACCTTTTGAGTCCCATCGCCATGAAGTGGATTTTTATATGGTGGATGGGAAACCCGAACCCCGTTTTACCAGTGGTTGACGGCGAATCGCGTTTTTCGTATAATCTATTGATATAAAAAGAATTATTTGATTTGGAGTCGCATGCCGAGATTTTTTAAAATCGTTGGGATAGTGGGAGTGGTGTTTTTTCTTTCAGCCTGCGGGATCAAGGGTGGAAGCCAATCGCCCCTGCGTTTCAAACAAATAACTCCCGCCATGGAAATGGAAATGGAAATGCTCATCAAGGCGGGGTGCGACCAGGAATACGAATATTTTGATCGCGATATTGCTATGCTGTACTCCCTGATTCCCGGTGGTGGGCAATGGTATACGGGTGAAACTCGCAAAGCATGGATCTATTTGATGTCCTTTCCTTTGATAGTTCCCTATATTGTTTCCTTTCAGGATGCGCAGAATTCGGTCGACTATTACAATTTCCGTTATACGGCCCATTTTTGCAAAAGTAAGCTCAAAGTAACCCAAAAGATGCAGGAGCCGGAGAAGGGTTACCAAAAGAAAAATTCCAAAAAGCGCCACTAGCCGTGGCCAGCGTGACGCTGGACCCAATGGGCCGTAGCTCTCTCTGCGAACAAAGAGTGGTCTCGGCGCAATCGAGCTCTTGCCCAGTTGCATTCCCTGTCAAGGGGCGTAGAAGGGGGAGTTGAAATGGACCCCTCTTCTGGAAGAGGGGCTGGGGTGATTCAGAACCTCTCGTGCAATATCCGGGCTAGCCGTGGTGGCAACTGGCAGCAGAAAAAAAATAAAAAAAATTCTGGTATTCGTGGATTTTCGGTGTTAAACTTCCCCGCTTACGCTTATTAATGCAGGGGTGATGTTTTTTCCTGTCGTAAGGACTGTCAGCCATGCTATAGTGAGTTATCATTATCACCCTTTCGCGGCAATACATCCTGTTAATCTTAACGAAATAGTTAAAAACCTCCTATTATATTGAAACTTTGAAAATCAAAGTGTGATGTGGGGGTTTTTTATTTGCTGAGCTGGCGTAGCTCAGTTGGTAGAGCAGCTGATTTGTAATCAGCAGGTCGGGGGTTCGAGTCCCTTTGCCAGCTCCAGTTTTGTTTGACTGGTTTGAAAAGGATTCTGGTACCCCGCAACGGAGGCTTAGGTTGAGCGATTGACTGGCTGTTGGGCGCGATGGTTTACCCAGAATAATGGGGAGGTTCCCGAGTGGCCAAAGGGAACAGACTGTAAATCTGTCGGCTCAGCCTTCGGAGGTTCGAATCCTCCCCTCCCCATCCTGAATTTAGGTTGGATGAACTTGCGGGAATAGCTCAGTTGGCTAGAGCGTCAGCCTTCCAAGCTGAGGGTCGCCGGTTCGAGTCCGGTTTCCCGCTCCATCTTTGGTCGGGTTTGGTGAATGGGTACACACGCCCACGTAGCTCAGTGGTGGAGCACTTCCTTGGTAAGGAAGAGGTCATCGGTTCAATCCCGATCGTGGGCTCCAGATTTCTTTGGAGCGTAGCTTGGGTATTGATTTCATAAGGATTTTAAATGTCTTTCGGCTAGGTGAGAGCGTCAGGCGCAAAGTTTGATTGGGAATTATGAGAGTAATCATTCAGTTTGCATGTTCCGATTGTAATCGGAAGAATTATTCGGGGACTAAAAACAAGAAGACCACCACGCAGAGGTTGGAATTCAAGAAATACTGCAGATTCTGCAGAAAGCACACTCCCCATAAGGAAACTAAATAGAGAAAAACTAGGCGGTTGGGAGCGAGGTCGTGTCCGTGAGTTCGGGCGGCCGGACGGGAATAGTCCCTCCCCTTCCTGAAGCTGAAGCGGATTCCGAATTAGGTCAGTAGCTCTAATGGTAGAGCATCGGATTCCAAATCCGAGGGTTGGGGGTTCGAGTCCCTCCTGGCCTGTTGAAACTTGATTGTTTTAGAGAGTTATGATTACAAAGGCTTTGGAATTTCTGACTGAGGTAAAAGCTGAGGTCAATAAGGTGACTTGGCCTTCCCGTAGGGAGGCGCTTGGCGGCACCGCTGTAGTGGTTGTGGTGGTTTTGTTGATGGCTACATTTTTGGGAATTATCGATGCGATTCTCTCGAAGATTGTGCAGAGTATCATTTAAGGGCATTTCTAAAAATTGCTTTTGGTCGTGAGCGGTCCCTGTAGATAAGGGTCTGCGAGTTGCCGTAGAGGAAATTACCAAGTATGGAAACCCCATTAATTTCTGGCGAAGGAACATTGTCCGGGAACAAGAAATGGTATGTGATTCACACTTATTCCGGTTTCGAGCGGAAGGTGAAGTTAAGCATAGAGGAACAGTTTGACCACTCCAGCTTCAGGGAAAACTTTGAAGAGGTGGTAATACCGACTGAAGATGTGGTTGAGGTGCGTAAAGGCAAGAAAAAAGTTTCCTCAAGGAAGTTTTTTCCGGGGTATATCTTGATTAACGTCGAGATGACTCGGGATATCTGGTACATGATTAAAAATACCGCCAAGGTTACCGGTTTTCTGGGGGGAGGGGGCGAGCCTGTTCCTTTGTCCGAGGAAGAGATCAAGACAATTATGGACCAGATTAAAGGAGAATCCGTGCGGCCCAAGCCGAAATTCTCTTTTGAGAAAGGTGAAAGTGTCAGGGTGGTAGAAGGGCCTTTCCTGAATTTCAATGGAACGGTTGAGGATGTCAATCATGACAAGGGTAAGGTGAGAGTAATGGTTTCGATTTTCGGGCGAGCCACCCCGGTGGAATTAGAGTTTCCCCAAATCGAGCGGGTTTAATCAGGGCGGGGAACCCCCGCAGGGTACTGCAATGTCTTTAAATTGCGGGCAAACGGTTTCTCGGCTTGGGAAGCTATTGTTCGCTGGCTCCACGCTGAGTGGGTGGATAAATAAGGGGACCAGATAGTGGCAACAAAAGAAGTGATGGGTCAGATCAAGCTGCAAATTCCTGCTGGGCAGGCTACTCCGTCGCCGCCAGTTGGGCCGGCGTTGGGTCAGCATGGCGTGAACATAATGGAGTTCTGCAAGGCCTTTAATGCTAAGACTCAGGGTCAGGAGGGGAGCATCATTCCTGTAATTATTGATGTTTATAAGGACAAGAGTTTTTCTTTTATTACAAAATCTTCTCCCGCTTCGGCTTTGTTGAAGCAGGCTGCGGGGATTGCAAAGGGTTCCTCCAATCCGAGTAAGGAGTCTGTGGGTACGGTGACCCAGGAGCAGGTCAGGGAAATTGCGAAGGTGAAAATGGAAGACTTGAATGCCGAGGATATTGAGGCTGCGATGCGTATTATTGCGGGCTCGGCAAAAAGTATGGGTTTGAAAGTTGAGAATTAACCGCAAGTAAGCAGGAAGAAAATTATGCCAAAGCATGGAAAAAAGCATAGGGTGGCCGCAGAAAAGGTTGATCCTGATGCCAAATACGAATTAAAGGAAGCCTTGGGTTTAGCAACTGCTGTTAAATCTGAGAAATTTGATGAATCGGTGGATGTTGCTATCAGGCTGAGTGTGGATCCTCGTAAAGCCGATCAGAATATTCGTGGCAGTGTCGTTTTGCCCAAGGGAACAGGAAAGAAGTTTCGCGTTTTGGTGTTCGCTAAGGGTGAAAAGGAAAAGGAAGCCAGGGATGCTGGGGCGGAAGCCGTTGGCGGCGATGATCTGGTCAAGAAGATTCAGGAAGGTTGGATGGAGTTTGACCGTGTGGTGGCCACTCCCGATATGATGGGTCAGGTGGGGAAACTGGGGAAAATCCTGGGTCCTCGCGGGCTGATGCCTAATCCGAAAACGGGTACGGTAACCTTTGATGTCAAGCAGGCGGTTGAATCTATTCAGGCTGGAAAAGTGGACTACCGGGTTGATAAGGCGGGCATTGTCCATGCCTCTCTTGGCAGGGCCAGTTTTTCGGTAGAGGCGTTGGAGGAAAATTTTCATTCCCTGATGACGGCTCTTGTTAAGGCCAAACCGGCCTCGAGTAAGGGGCACTATGTCAAGGGAATTTCGGTGTCAACGACTATGGGTGTTGGGGTTAGGGTGGTTAATACGCCCAATTGATTGAATGGGGTCTCTGAAAATTTCCTGCGGCGATGAGCGCGTCTTTTAATAAAGGGCGCATGAGTTGTCAAAATGCGAAATATTGAATTATTAGAGGTGCTCTGAAAAATTTTTCTTCCCCTTAGGGGGGCGAAAGACGGGAATGGGAGAGGTGGCTGACATGCCAAATGCAGAAAAGATAAAAAAGGTTGAAGAGTTAAACGGGGTGTTTTTAAAGGCCAAGGCGGCGGTTCTCGCGGACTATCAAGGGATTGATGCTGTCGGGCTGACCCAGTTACGCCGTCATATGCGGGCTCAGTCCGTGGACTTTCGTGTAATTAAAAATACCCTGGCCCGGCAGGCCGCGAAGAATACCCCTTTTGAGATGTTGGATGAGGAATTCAAGGGGCCGGTTTCGCTGGTGGTCAGCTATGAGGATCCTATAGCTCCTGCCAAGGCTCTGGCGGAGTTCAAAAAATCGGGAGCCCCAAAAAGCCCTAAAGTGCTTTGCGGGGTGATTGAGGGGAAAAAGGTTTCTCCTGAAGAGGTCAAGGCTCTGGCAGACCTGCCTTCTAAGGAAGTGCTGATTGCAACAATGCTGTCGGTTTTCAATGGGCCTACGACAAATTTTGCTGGTGTTTTCAATAGCTTGCTGAGAAAGCTTGTGGGAACGCTGGACGCGGTCCGCGAGAAAAAGGCATCAGAATAATAAATCGACCAGCGTGATACCCCATTCGGGGCATGAAGGCTAAGGAAAAATATAACGTGCTCGTAGGCCCCACGCCTGGTGGTTGCCTTAGAGAAAATGTCCGAATAAATAGAGATTCGATTTTAAAGATTTAAACATAATTCAAAATACCACAATCATTGAAAGGAGGGCGTAATGGCCGCCACAAAGGAAGATGTAGTTTCCTTCATAGATAACATGACTGTTCTGGAAATGTCCGAGTTTGTAAAAGAATTAGAAGACAAATATGGTGTGACTGCAGCGGCACCGGCAGTTGCGATCGCAGCTCCTGCGGCAGGAGGCGAAGCCGCCGCCGAAGAGAAAACCGAGTTCGACGTGATTCTTACTGCCATAGGCGATAAGAAAATTCAGGTGATCAAGGAAGTCCGAACCATTACCGGCTTGGGTCTGAAAGATGCTAAAGATTTGGTAGAGGCTGCTCCAAAAGCTATCAAGGAAGGTGTGAAGAAAGAGGAAGCCGAAGAAATCCAAAAGAAAATTGAAGAAGTAGGTGGAACGGTGGAAGTGAAGTAGCGGAAAACGGGAATAGTAATTTAACCCATGCCTTAACAGGTAATTTTTCGTTAATCTTTCTTATAGAAGGATGTCATCCTATGTCGAAGAACCGTTCCCAGAGAGCGTTAGGCAATTTTAAAAAAAGAAAAAACTTCGCCCGAATTCCCACGGTCATAGATATTCCCAACCTGATCGAGATTCAGAAGAAGTCATTCGAATACTTCCTGCAATGGGATGTTGATCCCAGCAAACGCGAGTTCAGGGGATTGGAAGAGGTCTTTAGTGACGTTTTTCCGATTTCCGACCTGAATATCAATGCCCGTATCGAGTATGTCGGATTTGAGGTTGGCATATGGGAGTGCGGTTGCGGCGAGTTCAAGGAGCTCGGTGGGCCGGGAGTCATATGTCTTTCCTGCAAGCAGGAGGTCACCTGCAAAGTAAAACACAAGTTCAGTGAGTGTCGGCAGAAAGGCCTTTCCTATTCTGACCCGATAAAAATAATGGTCCGGCTGGTCCTTTTTGACCGGGAGGTGGTTGATATCAATGCGCGTTCCCTGAAGGACTTGAAGGGTAGAATGATTATTGAAGAGGTTAAGCGCCCCAAGACCTCTAAAACCCTGATCTCTGCGAAAACGGAAATTACCAATGAGATTCTGAAAGTTTTAGAGGCCGAAAAGGTTCCCGCTGTCACCGTTAATACCGTAAGGGAGGTCAAGGAGCAGAAAATATTCCTCGGTGAAATGCCGATGATGGGCCCCACTGGAACGTTTATGATAAACGGGGTCGAGCGGGTCATTGTGAGCCAAATGCACCGTTCTCCAGGCGCGTTTTTCTCGCATGATAAGGGTAAGTCCCATGCGAGCGGCAAGATTCTCTTTTCTGCAAGAATTATCCCGGATCGGGGTTCCTGGGTGGACTTCGAGTTTGATATTAAGGATGTTTTGTATGTAAAGATTGACCGCCGCCGCAAACTGCCAGCGACCATCCTGCTACAAGCCTTTGGCATGGATAACAAGACTATTCTTGAAACCTATTACACGATCGAGAAAGTCAGCATCAGCAAGGACTCGCGGTGCTTTATGGGCAGTAAGAACTTGCTGATCGGGTCCAAGGTTAAAGAGGATGTTATCGATTCTAAGACGGATGATGTTCTGCTCAAATCCGGTAAGAAAGTTTCCGTGGCTGCAGCCAAGAAGCTGAGCAGGATGTCCAAGTCTGTGAAGGTTGAGATTGACCCGGAAAGCCTGATTGGCTGGTACCTGTTGGACGAAATCATTGATCCCGAGACTGGTGAGATAGAGGTCGAGTCGAATCAGGAAATTACCGAAGGCGTTTTTGAGATTATAAAAAAGAATAAGCTGAGTGAGATTAAAATTCTTCGCATTGATGAGGAATTGACTGATACCGCCATTCGCGACACCCTTGTTGCGGCCAAAACCCAGACTCAGGATGATGCTATTCGCGAGGTTTACAAAAGGCTCCGCCCTGGAGATCCTCCGACGCCGGAAATCGCCCGGTCGCTGTTCAGCAACCTGTTCTTCAACCCTAAGCGGTATAATTTGTCTGTGGTTGGCAGGATCAAGATGAACCGGAAGTTTGGGTTGGACATTCCTTTGGACAACCGGTTGTTGACCCTGGAAGACATGGTCGCCGTCGTGAAATATATTGTCGACCTCAGGAATGGGATCGGTTCTATTGACGATATTGACCATCTTGGCAACCGCAGGGTTCGCGCTGTGGGAGAGTCTCTGGAAAACCAGTTCCGCGTGGGAATGGTACGCATGGAGCGGGCCATCGTAGAGCGCATGTCTGTCCAGGATTTGGATGTTGCCATGCCGCACGACCTGATCAATTCCAAGCCCGTGACGGCTGCCATCAAGGAATTTTTTGGTAGCAGTCAGTTGTCCCAGTTTATGGACCAGACCAATCCTTTGTCCGAGGTGACGCATAAGCGACGGTTGAGCGCTTTGGGTCCGGGCGGGTTGACCCGTGAACGAGCGGGATTCGAAGTGCGGGATGTACATCCAACGCATTATGGGCGCATATGCCCCATTGAAACTCCTGAAGGCCCAAACATTGGGTTGATCGCTTCCCTGAGTACCTACGCCAGGGTGAATGCTTATGGTTTTATTGAAACGCCCTACCGCAAAGTGGAGGGTTCCGTAGCGAAAGATGAGGTCGAGTTTCACACCGCCTTGGTAGAGGATCAGTTTATTATCGCCCAGGCTAATGTCGAACTGGATGAGAAAAAGAAATTCAAGAAGTCTGTTGTATCGGCCAGAAAAGGTGGCGATTTTATTTTGTCTCCTAGTGAAAAGGTTGATTACATGGACGTGTCGCCCAAGCAGTTGATCAGCGTTGCCGCGTCTCTAATTCCTTTTCTTGAAAACGATGACGCTAACCGTGCCCTGATGGGCTCGAACATGCAGAGGCAGGCAGTTCCTCTTGTGCGGGCTGAGGCGCCTCTGGTGGGAACGGGTATGGAGGCGATCGTGGCCCATGATTCCGGGGCGGTAGTGATCGCTGAAAATGATGGCGAAGTCATCAGCGTCGATGCGACTCGTATTGTCATCCGTACCGAAAAGAAGTCCAAAGGTAAGATCAAGACGAAGCGCAGTCAGTTGGGTTCGAATGTGGATATTTATACGCTGAACAAATTTCAGCGGTCGAACCAGAATACCTGTGTCAACCAGCGTCCCCGGGTATTTTCTGGCGACAAGGTCCGGCGTGGTGATGTACTCGCAGATGGTCCTTCCACCGATCAAGGTGAGCTGGCTTTAGGGCGAAATATTCTTGTGGCGTTCATGCCTTGGGGTGGTTACAACTTTGAGGATGCCATCATCGTCAGTGAAAAGCTGGTTAAAGAAGATGTGTACACCTCCATTCATATTGAAGAATTTGAGGTGGAGGCTCGTGACACCAAGCAGGGGAAAGAGGAAATCACCCGTGATATCGCCAATGTCGGGGAAGATGCCCTGAAGAATCTGGATGAAAGTGGGATCATCCGAATTGGTGCCAGCGTGAAACCCAACGATATCATGGTTGGGAAGATCACCCCTAAGGGCGAGACCCAACTGAGCCCTGAAGAAAAACTTCTTAAAGCGATCTTTGGCGAAAAGGCCGGAGATGTGCGCGATACTTCTCTCCGGGTTCCTCCTGGAGCCCAGGGAACGGTTATCGATGTCAAGGTCTTTTGCAGAAAAGGGATCGACAAAGATTCCCGAACCCTTGCCATAGAAGAAGAAGAGATTACGCGCATTGAAAAGGACTATAGCGATGAAATAAAGATCGTTAAAAGCGAAACTGAGAAAAGGATGCGCGCCCTCCTCGTGGGTAAAGAAGCGGCAAAGTCCACAACAGTAGGGCGGGTCAGCTTTAAGAAGGGGAAGGTGATTGATGACGCATTGATCGCCAAAATGAGCATTAAGGATCTTGCAAAAGCCCCGGTCAAAAATGCCGATGAAAAAGTGCTTCAGGAAATGGAAAGCAATTGCAAGAATCAAGTCCAAATTCTGAAGTCCATGCTGGATGAAAAAGTTGAGCACTTGAAAAAAGGCGATGATCTGGCGCCGGGTGTGATCAAGCTGGTCAAGGTGTTTATGGCCATGAAACGCAAATTGCAAGTGGGCGATAAAATGGCTGGACGCCACGGGAATAAGGGTGTGGTTTCTACCATCGTCCCGGAAGAGGATATGCCCTTTATGGAAAGTGGGCAGCCGATTGAGCTGGTCCTCAATCCTCTGGGAGTGCCCTCCCGGATGAATGTCGGCCAGATTCTCGAAACCAATCTTGGTATGGCCGCTAAAGCGCTTGGTGAACACATGGCCACTCCGGTGTTCGATGGTGCTAAGGAGGATGAAGTCAAGGAGCTTCTTGTGCAGGGCGGTTGCTCTAAAACTGGAGAGATTGCCCTTATTGATGGAAGAAGCGGACATCCTTTCCGGCAAAAGGTGATGGTCGGTTATTTGTATATGCTCAAACTGCATCATCTGGTCGATGACAAAATCCATGCCCGGTCTACAGGGCCGTATTCTTTGGTGACTCAGCAACCCCTTGGAGGTAAGGCCCAGTTTGGCGGGCAGAGACTCGGGGAGATGGAAGTCTGGGCACTGGAAGCCTATGGCGCAGCTTATACCCTACAGGAAATGCTTACGGTAAAATCTGATGATGTTGAGGGTCGCAAGCGAATGTATGAGGCGATCGTCAAGGGAGACACCCATTTGAATCCCAGTCTGCCTGAATCGTT
>JAPKCW010000151.1:0-4810 GCA_028822815.1 Nitrospinaceae bacterium
GGGAATCGGACTGCGGATGTTTGAAGGACTCAAAGCCTTCACCCTGTATTGGCAGAGCAACGACAGCATTTTTGCTATTCTTGTTTCCATCTTTAATGCTGTTTTGGACGGGAATGAAATGATTCTGTCCAATCCTTTACCGATTTTCCTGAGCAAGGTTACGGTAGCCATTGTTCTAACCGGGGTTTTATTGTGGTTCCTGTGTAAGGGAGCTTCTCTTATTGAGCGACCTGTAGAATTTGTACGCGGATTTTTCTGGATCATGGCGCTGGTCTTTCTTCTGAGTCCGGTGCAGAACCCGTGGTATCTCTGCTGGGTGGTGCCATTTTTGTGTATATTTCCTGGGCGATCGTGGATTGTTTTGACCGGACTGGTAGGGTTTTATTACCTGGACTTTTATTTTGATTACCAGGAATTGCAAGCATTTAGCCTATGGATTCCCTGGGTGGAATATCTCCCGTTTTATTTTTTATTGACCCTGGAATTATGGGCGAGTCGAAAACAAAAACGGTTGGCGGGGTTTTTTGAGAACAAGGATCAGCCCGAAAAGCTTGATACTTAGAAAAACAAATCATTTCTTGTCAAGATTGTTGTGACCCGCTATATTTAACGCACCTGCATTTAAATCGACTGAAGGGACTCAATGGCCAATACAACGGTGGCAAAAATAAAAGCGATGCTTGACGATGGAACAGAGACCCATTTTAGTAACATGGATTTCTCCGGGTTGGATCTTTCGGGTTTTGATTTCAGTGAGAGGACCATTGCCTCCTCCAATTTCAGCAATTGCTCGCTGAAAAAAGCCAAATTCAACAAGGCATTTTTAGCCAAATGTAATTTCCGAGGTTCCGACCTGAGGGATGCCGATTTTAGTGAGACCAACTTAAAAGAGGCCGATTTGTGTCTGACTAATTTAGAGAATGCTTCGTTCAGTCGGGCCAAAATGGAAGGGGCGAAGTTGCTCAAGGCAAAATGTAAAAAAGCCAGCATGAGCTTTGCCTCCATGGTTGGTTGTGATATGAGACAAAGCGATTGCACTGCCGTCTCTTTTTTTGGAGCCGATCTCTCCAAAGCCGACCTGACCTCTGCTGTCACCAAAGACGCCAGCTTTAAAAATGCCAAGCTGGATGGCATAAAAGGCCATAAGGCCTGAAACCTACCGACCCCCCTTTCCCTTTTGAGTTTTAGACCAATTGCAAAAATGAAGTGACTTTGTTTGTTCCTGCGCTATCAAAGCGGTTGTCCCGGTCCAGCAGGATAGAATGAATACCAACACGTTGGGCACCTTCCACATCGGTGCGAATTTCATCGCCGATATGGCAGGCTTCATGGGGTGCGACCCCACTTCGTTTTAACGCTTCCTCAAATATTTTTTTATCGGGTTTTGCCGAGCCGATCATGGCAGAGGGAAGGATAAAATCAAAATAATGCGCAAGACCAATATTTTCTAATGTAGAGATCAATCGGGAATCCCAGTTAGAGATCACCCCCAGCACCACGCCTCTTTTTTTTAAGGTTTCGAGAATCTTCGATTCGACCACATCTTCATAAATCCGCCAGTTGGACTTCTCTCGGAACGCATCAAAAATAAGATCGAAGTATTCTTCGAATCGGTCGAGTCCGCCCAGAGGTTGGAACACTTCATAAACAAGTTTATACCAAAATTTTTTTTCTGCCTCGGCTCCGCTTTGATTGCCAAGAGACTCAATGCCACCCATTTTTTTCCATTGTGTGCGGAACCCATCATTTAAATCCTGGGCGGAACCGGAAAAGCCGAAGGGGCGTGCGTACTTGGCATAGACATCCCCGACCGATGGGTGAACATGGATCAGGGTTCCCCCAACATCAAAAAAAACTGCTTTGAAAGAAGATAAAGGCAAGTGGCCCCTCCCAAGTTTAAATTCCATTTTTAAAGGGATTTTGCAATAGATTAACCGTTTATGGTTTTCACCTGCAACGAGAAAAGTATAAACATAAGGAAATCTGAAACGAAAAAAATATATGGATAGACTAGCCTGAAAAATGCCGATCGACATAGATCCCAGGGTGAAAGGGATCTCGGATTGATTTAATTGTTAAGAAAATGAGAGTATTAGGGGCTAATCCCAAAAAAATGAGGAAAGATATGTCTTATTTAATCGTGGCTTGCAGTCTCAATCCTGAAAGCCGTAGTCTTGTCCTGGCACAGCATGCCGAAGAAGCGCTTCGTCAAACTGGGGCAACGGTGGATTTTATGGCTCTGAAGAAAAACCCATTGCCCCTTTGCGATGGAGATTCGGTTTACACACAGCCGGAGGTAATATCTGCCGCTGAACGGATTCAAAAAGCTGAGGGGATTTTGCTTTCCGTTCCAATTTATAACTACGATGCCAATGCCGCCGCAAAAAATCTGATCGAACTTACCGGAAAGAGTTGGCAGGATAAAGTGGTGGGATTCCTTTGCGCTGCTGGAGGGCAAGGCAGTTATATGTCCATCATGAGCCTGGCTAACAGCCTAATGCTGGACTTTCGATGTATCGTCCTGCCCCGGTTCGTTTATGTCACCGGCGAGTCGTTTGAAGGAGATAACTTGGCCGACTCTGAAATCGAAAAGCGCATTCGCGAATTAACAGATCAATTGGTTAAAATTTCGCGGTCACTTCAGAGGAACTGAATATTACCGCTTTATTAAATTCCTTATGATGGAAAATGTTTAGCGACCCGTGAACGCAGGCATTGCCATTACGTTCATCTTCCCTCGCGGGAGGGTGGGTCGCGCCGGGGGGAAACTTGGCAATGGCCCGTAAAGCCGAGGTAAATTTTTGTTCGCCTGATAGAGCTATTGCCAGTTGGCCCCGCGCCTAGCGGTGGTCCGATTGAAAAAAGCTGATGACTCCCATCAGAGCTATGGTGGTGGCACAGCCAAAATACATCATGAGCCCCATTCCAGAATCACCAAACACTTCCAGCCAGTAAATACGGTTGGAAACAAAGCCCCAGTAAAAAATAAAGAAATAGGATATTAGTAAACCTGTTTTATATTTTCCATAGAGCAGGCAAAGAAAACAGGTGAGAAACATAAACCCAATTTGCCCTAAGGAAATAAAAAACACCTTGTTTGCGATAAAATCCATGGTTTCACTCATAACATTCACCCAATTTAATCCTTTTTAAAATTATGTTCCTAAGCTTTCTTTAATCCCGTTCGAAGGGATTAAAAGCGGTTTCTTTATTTAGGAAACCATCTTTAAAAAGCAAAAAGGATACCAATGAGGAGAGAATATGGGTGTCTTTCAGGAGGGGGCTATGCAACCTTTTGTATTTAAAGGGGAATTTTTACAAAAAAACTGTGCAAATAATTTAAGTTCGAGCGCGGATTCGTCCATTAGTTATATAAAATTAATAACAAATAAGTAAAATGGATAAATATTCATACATATATTGCAATAATTATGAAATTTTATAATTATGGGAACCGGTATTGCTCCGGGTGGGATTGAAAGTGATCCAAAGCGGCGGAGTAGTCTTCCTGGGTATCTATTTCGAAGCAACCATCCTGGGTAATATTCCAGGGGTGCAGGGGGGTGTTGCGGGCAAAATCGGTGAACGGGATTTCCCAAAGAACCGATCGGTAGGTGGGCTCATTGTTTTCATACAGGGTGACAAACCGGGGGACATCTTCCTGGCGGAGCACGAAAAATCCGATTGCTTCGCCTCCGAAACCGAAACCGGATTTTTCCTCATCGGTCAGTTCCCGTTTGGTAATGAAAGCGTGGATGGTTCCTGAAGGGTTCAATAAAACCTTGGCGCATTCGGCGTTGTCGATGTCGGCAGGTATTAATGCGAATGAAGAGCGCGGTGCTTTTTGAACATAATCGAGCAGGGTTTGGGGTGGATACAGGACATCGCCATCAAGAATCAATGTTTCATCCTGGCAATGTTTGAGTCCCATCACCATCGACAAGGTGTTGCCGGTGGTGCGGTAGACCGGGTTCTCGATGAAATGTATGGGCAGGTCCAGGTTGAGGTCCTGCACATAGGTTTGCAGCGCCGGGGCATTATGGCCGAGGATAAGATGGGTCTTGCGGATGCCCAGAGCCTGTAGGCATTTCAGGTGACGGGAAAGAAGCGTCTCTTCGCCAAAAGGCAGAAGTGTTTTATGAGGCAAATCCTGCCTGTCCAGGCGGGAGCCGTAACCGGCAAGTAAAATGATTGCTTCCATAAAAAAACCGGCCTAACCCGGATATTGGTAGTTGGAATGTTTAACCCCCCTAGTCCCCCTTATTACTCCTCCGGGGCATGAGGGCTAAGGAAAAATATTACGCAGGGGGGAATTGAGGGGCTTATGGCATGAAGGACAATATTAAGCCGTCTAGCACTCTTGTTTGCCAAGTAGAGCTATTGCAAGTTGGCTCCACGCCGAGTGGGGTTATTTGCTGAAAGCCCAGAAATGTGACATGGGTTTACCGCTATCATAACGCCGGTATTTGAGCAGGGTGTCCAAGCCGTCTGCGGTGCGTTCCACGTTACTGGGTTCCTGCGGGAAATCCCCCCAACCTTGTTCATTTTTAATATCGATCAACCAGCGCACGCCTTTTTCTATAACCGGGGCGTATTTTTCCTTGGTTTTGAAGGTATCCGAAACCAACATAAGGTTCCGGCAGGCATCCATGGTATGGTCGGTATTTTCATTATCCCAACTGCCATTTTCAGCTTGTGCAGCGACCATCGAGTCCGCCGCATCCATGCACATTTTTCCGGCGTACTCAATTTTGTCCATGAAGTAGGCGGGAACCAGGGTGTACTGCATCAAATGCGCGGTGGTTTCAAT
>JAPKCW010000152.1:0-4804 GCA_028822815.1 Nitrospinaceae bacterium
TAATATTATTACACGGTTATCCGTCACTTCCAGATATCCGCCACTAACGACCAGGGCAATGGTCTCGCCCTCTTTCTCATAGGACAATTGTCCGGAACGAAGGTTGGTAAGAATCGGGGTGTGGTCATAAAGAATAGCCATATCGCCCTCGGAACCGGGTACGTTGACCTGATCGACCTCTTCAGAGACCAGTAGTTTTTCGGGCGTTACAATACTGAGGATCAGTTTTTCGCTCATGCTGATTTCTTTTCCAGTTCTTTTTGTTTTGCCAGAACATCATCAAAGGTTCCAACCATATAGAATGCCTGCTCAGAGATTTCATCACCACGTCCTTCGAGAATGGCTTTGAATCCTTCAACGGTATCCTGTACTTTGATATATTTACCCGGTGAACCGGTAAAAACTTCCGCCACAAAGAACGGTTGTGAGAGATATTTTTGAATCTTCCGGGCACGGAAAACCGCCTGTTTATCCTCTTCTGAGAGCTCATCCATACCCAGAATAGCAATGATGTCCTGCAGATCTTTATAGCGCTGCAAAACCTGCTGAACCCCGCGGGCAGTATTGTAGTGTTCATCGCCCAGAACTTCCGGGTCGAGAATTCGTGAAGTGGAGTCCAACGGATCCACCGCCGGATAAATACCCAGTTCAGATATACGCCGGTTTAATACAGTGGTGGCATCCAGATGCGAGAAAGTAGTTGCCGGAGCCGGGTCCGTCAAGTCATCGGCGGGAACATAAATCGCCTGAACCGATGTGATCGAACCTTTTTTGGTAGAGGTGATGCGCTCCTGCATATTACCCATTTCTGTTGCCAGTGTTGGCTGATAACCTACCGCAGACGGAATACGTCCAAGAAGTGCTGACACTTCGGAGCCCGCTTGTGAAAAACGGAAAACATTATCGATGAAAAGCAGAACGTCTTTGCCGCCCTCATCGCGGAAATATTCCGCACAAGTGAGGCCAGTGAGGCCAACGCGCATGCGCGCGCCAGGAGGTTCTGTCATTTGCCCGTAGATCAGAGCCGTCTTGTCGATAACCTTGGACTCCACCATTTCGTTATAGAGGTCATTTCCTTCACGAGTTCGCTCACCCACTCCTGCGAACACCGAAAAGCCCCCGTGTTCCGCGCCGATATTACGAATCAATTCCATGATCAAAACGGTCTTGCCTACACCCGCGCCGCCAAACAGGCCGGTCTTTCCACCCTTGAGATAAGGCTCAAGCAAGTCAATGACCTTGATGCCAGTTTCGAGCATTTCCATTTTGGTATCCTGCTCATCAAATGCGGGAGCGTCACGGTGAATACTCCACCGGGCCTTGGACTCAACCGGAGGTTTCTTGTCAACCGGGTCGCCCACAACATTAAGAATTCGACCGAGCACTTCTTCCCCAACAGGTACGGTAATAGGAGCACCTGTATCAACGGCTTCCATTCCTCGAACCAATCCATCTGTCGAGTGCATGGCCACGGTACGGACCGAATTGTCGCCAAGATGTAGCGCCACTTCGCAAACCAGGGTTTCAGTTTCCCCACTTTCCCCAGTGCGCTCAATGTTGATCGCGTTATACAGGGCCGGTAGATCACCGTCTTCAAAATTCACGTCTACAACGGGACCCATGACTTGGATAATTTTTCCCTTATTCATTCATTCCCCTCCACTAATTTCAGTATCTTTCACGCCATCAACCCTTGAGGGCTTCGGCGCCATTTACGATTTCTATCAATTCTTTGGTGATATAAGCCTGTCGGGCTTGATTATAAGTCAACGTCAAGTCACCGATCATTTCACCGGCATTGCGGGTAGCACTATCCATTGCCGTCATCCGGGCACCATGCTCACTGGCGCTGGACTCCAAAAAGGCACGATACACCTCAACCGTCATATAACGCTTAAGCAGTTTATCCAGAATTGTTTCTTCATCAGGCTCGTAGATATAATCCACGACAAACATGTTGTCTTTATGCGTCGTTTTTTCAGGAACCACCGGGAGCAACTGCTCAACAACGACTTCCTGCTGCATCACCGACTTGAATTCGTTGTAAACCATAAAAACCCTGTCGATCTTTTTCTCGGTAAACAAAGCGGCAAGGTTCTCACCAATGGCCTGCGCTTTCAGGTAATCAAAATCTTTCGTCCAGCCAATGATATCCTGCGTAATAGTCACTGGGCGATTGCGGAACACATCATTGCCTTTTTTACCGGCAATGATCAGGGAGTTTTCATTCTGCGTATTGTCTTTAAGGTATTGGGCCGTTTTACGGATGATATTAGAGTTGAAACCGCCACACAGGCCTTTGTCCGAAGTGATGATCAGAAGTAAATGCCGTTGCCCTTCCCGCACATCCAGCAAGGGATGCAAGTCATTATTGCACCGTGCCGCCAAATGGTGGAGAACATCCATCATCTTGATCGCATAAGGCCGCGCCTGCTGAATCGCTTGCTGGGCCTTGCGCAGTTTCGACGCCGCAACCAGCTTCATGGCCTTGGTAATCTGTTGCGTATTTTTTACGCTTTGGATGCGTCTTTTAATATCTTTTAAATTAGGCATGAGTTAGTTTTTGAAAAAGCCTCTAAATTCTTCGATAGCGGCTGTCAACTGGCTTTCGCTGTCGTCATCGAGTTTCTTGGCTTCTGCAATTTTATCAATCAATGCCTGGTGTTTGTCTTCCATAAAATTGAGTAGACCGCTTTCAAATTTTTGGATATCGGCGACAGGGATATCGTCCACCAGACCCCGCACACCAGCGAAGAGAGAAATGATCTGCTGAACCACGCTCAAAGGTTTGTACTGACCCTGCTTGAGCAGTTCCACCAAGCGTTCGCCACGATGGAGCTGGGCCTGGGTCGCCGCATCCAGGTCACTGCCGAACTGCGCGAAAGCCGCCATTTCGCGGTATTGCGCAAGGTCCAGACGCAAGCTCCCCGCAACTTGTTTCATTCCCTTAATTTGGGCCGCGCCGCCAACCCGGGATACCGAAAGCCCAACATTGATCGCAGGGCGTACTCCGGAATAAAACAGATCGGTTTCCAGATAAATCTGTCCATCCGTAATGGATATCACGTTGGTCGGAATGTATGCGGAAACATCACCCGCCTGGGTTTCGATGATCGGCAGAGCCGTCATGGAACCTGCTCCCAGTTCATCACTGACTTTTGCAGACCGTTCCAACAATCGGGAATGCAGAAAGAAAACATCACCCGGATACGCTTCACGCCCTGGAGGCCGCCGCAACAAGAGCGACACCTGCCTATAGGCCGCCGCCTGTTTGCTGAGGTCATCATAAACAATCAGGCAATGTTGCCCGTTATCGCGAAAATATTCACCCATGGCGCATCCGGCATAAGGAGCGATAAACTGCATCGGTGCCGGGTCACTGGCCGAAGCCGAAACCACGATGGTGTATTTCATCGCATCATGCTGTTCCAGCATTTTAACCACCCGCGCAACAGTAGAACGCTTTTGCCCTATCGCTACATAAATGCAGAACATGTTCTGCCCTTTTTGATTGATGATCGCGTCGATGGCAACTGCGGTTTTGCCCGTTTGCCTATCACCAATGATCAACTCCCTCTGCCCACGGCCAATAGGAATCATGCCATCAATAGCCTTGATCCCTGTCTGCATGGGTTCATGTACTGATTTCCGGTCAATAACACCAGGTGCAATCCTTTCAATGGGTCCGAACTTTTCTGTTTTGATCGGTCCCTTGCCATCAATGGGCTGGCCTATACCATCCACAACCCGACCAACCAATTCAGGCCCAATCGGAACTTCCATGATGCGTCCGGTGCGTTTGACTTCATCGCCTTCTTTTATGTCATCGTCCCTACCAAGCAGAACCGCACCCACATTATCTTCCTCGAGGTTCAGCACCATTCCGGACAAACCGCCGGGGAATTCCAAAAGTTCACCGGACATGGCATTTCCCAGGCCATAAATACGTGCGATTCCATCCCCTACCGAAATCACCCGACCGGTTTCTTTGAGCTCGATCCCTTCTTCAAAGCCTTCAATCTGCTTTTGAATCAAGGAACTGATTTCATCGGCTCGTAAATTCACTTAGGCTACCTCCTCTTTTTCTATTGTTCGTTTCAACATATCCAAGCGGTTGCGAATGGTGTCATCCGTCACTTGGTCCCCGATGCGCAACATGATGCCGCCGATCAGCGACTCATCCACCTCGGTGTCGATCAAAATGGTTTTTCCTAAAATCTCGTTCAGTGCGGCTTTCAACCGGTCAATGTTTTCATTGGTCAAAGGATAGGCAGAAATGACATGGACTCGTGTTCGGTTCAACCTCCGGTCCACGGCTTTTTCAAAGTATTCAACAATTTTCGCCAAATACAGCATCTTGTTCCGCTCATTAAGCAAAACCAGCATATTGGATACGTTGTCTTCTACCTGAAGCCGACTGCATATCTCCTGAACCACGGTTTTTTTCTTTTCCGTAGCTATGGAAGGGTGCTTAAAAAAACGCGGCAACTGTTTTTCAGTATTCATGGCATCTTCAAAGGCCTGCAAATGTCCCAGAGCCTTTTCCAGCGCACCCGTGTCCGAAATACTCCCGGACAGCGCCTCGGCATATCTTTTTCCAATCTGATTTTCCAGCATCGTTCAGCCTTAAATGTGTGGCGTCAATTCTGACGTTTTTCCAGTTCCTCAATCACCTGCTCAATAGACTCTTCCACAAGCCTTTTTTTATCCGCATCATCCAGAGCTTTTTTCAGGAATTTTTCTGCGGAGGCAATCGTCAAAGCCGCAGTGTAACTGCGGATTTCCTGGAGCAACTTGGTGCGCG
>JAPKCW010000153.1:0-4798 GCA_028822815.1 Nitrospinaceae bacterium
CGACCCGATTTGAGCATAGGAGTGGTATTTACCGTAGAAGAAGAAACCCAGGAAGATGTTGATCCTTTTATCGGCCATTGGGAAACCATTGTTGATCATGTTCGAACACAACCCAAACTGATTCAAAGTCCGAGAGAGGAACCCTGCCCGGAACCTTTTGGCAAAGATTATGGGAAGTTGGTGGTGTTATGGGATGGCACAGTGCTTCCATGCTGTGTGGATTACAATGCTTCCTTAAAACTGGGAAACGCTCTCCAGGATAGTGTGCAAGACTTGTGGCGGGGTAGGGAAATTGAACGGTTACGCGCCCAGCATGAAAAAGGGGAATACCCCGATGTCTGCATCAATTGTAACGAATGCAAGACATCGAAAACGAAAAAACGCTTTTTTTTTGAAGAGCTCGTGTCCTGATGGAATCGGCGATGGCAGACCCCATCACTAAAGAAAAAGTATTGGAAGAAAACCGCAGGGTGCATGCCCTGGAAAACCGGCTATATCTTTCCCGTCACCCTGAACAAACAAATTTTTTCCAGAACTCTATTCTGGAAAGAACGGTCAACGAGGTTTGTGTCAACCTGAATCCCGGCTCTGAAATTCTGGATCTGGGTTGCGGAACCGGTTACCTTTCTTTGGGTTTTTTATCCAGGGGATATCGCGTGACCGGCTTGGATTTGTCGCGGGAGATGATCCAGGCGTTTGAAGACTCCATCCCCGCAACACTGAAACCGCAGGCTCATCTGGTGGTGGGAGATGCTGAGGGATTCCTGGCGCAAAATCAAGATGAGTTTGATGTGATCGTCTTGTCAGCAATCCTGCATCATCTCTTCGATTATGAATCGGTGCTTCGAAAAATTTGCGCAAGGCTTTCTTCCGGGAAGAGACTGCTTGTGTTTTTCGAGCCGCTCAAGCAGGAAGTTCAATCGCCGATAAGGTTTGCCCTGCACCGTATACTTTCCTGGCTGGATGAAAAATTATACCGGTTTGAGATGAAGGTGCGAAAAATTCCTGTGCTGGATGATGAGTACCACCATTCGGATTACCAACGACAGTTTGGGGGGATTGACCCGGTCCGGGTCCGCGAAATTCTGCAGGGTGAAGGTTTAGAGGTTTTGAAGATCGAGAAATATTGTGCCCGGCGTTATGGGCTTCATGCCTGGTTGGCAAACCGGGTATTGAAAACGCAAAACACCTTTAATTTGCTCGCGACCCGGCCTTAATTTTCCGGGTTCTTTTTTTGATTGAGTGAGCTGGTGGGGATTCCCAGGTTTTTGGCCAGGGCTTGTGCTATCTCGTTTCCATCCGTATCATCAATTTCCACAAACGACACTCCGATATCATAATAGGATTTAAACTTTTCTACCCGTGCAACCTGGGCTTTTACAATAATGGGCTTGCTGATGCTCTTGTCTGCAATTTGTATCTGTATTTGTGTGCCGATTTCAATGGCAACAGGGCTTTCGAAAAGCAGACCGGAGTTACTGAAATTTTTTCCCTGGACATTGAGTTGTTCGGATTCCTGGTCGACTTTGATGACCTGCACTTCTTCCGCAAAATCTATCCTGATATAATGCCGCTTGTCCAGGTCATGCAGGCAAATCCTGTTCCTGCCGTTTTCCTTCGCTTGATAAAGCGCGATGTCGGCCGCGTGAATCAGGGACTTGATATTCTGCGCGTCCAGAGGATAAGCAGCGACCCCACCGCTTAAAGTGACTCCAAATGAGTTCCCTTCAAACTCCAGTTCTGCTTCTTCAACTTTTTGCCGAATTCGTTCAGCAATAACCAGCGCGCTAACCTTCTTGGTTTCTGGAAGGATAAGGACCAGTTCTTCCCCACCATATCTGCAGGCAATGTCTTCAGTTCTTTTTTCTACTATCATGATTTCGGCCACTCGTTTCAGGGTTAAGTCCCCTGCCTGGTGACCCTGGGTATCGTTTAATTTTTTAAAATTATCAAGATCAATAAAAATGAGGGTGAAGTTTCCATCATTTCTTATGGCTCGGTTGATTTCTCCATCCAAGGCTTCATCGAAGAACCGCCGATTAAAAAGTCCGGTTAATCCGTCAGTGCGGGAAATCTTCCTGGTTTCCTCCAGTGCCTGCAATTCGATCATAGTTGGAGTTCGCAGGTGTTTAGAAACATCGCTGAAATAGTCGCACATCGCGGTTATCAACTTGACGGGTCTGTCGAGTTTTACTTCCAGCAGATTTTGATGTTTGAGGATATTATCCCAGTTCGCTTTGGCTTCCTGGGTGCTGAATTCAAGGTGGGTCAATAAATTAAGTAAAATAGGATAAGTTTCCTCACCCTCATTCTCGACGAGGTCCTGAATGGTTTCCCGGAAGTCAGAATTCTCTGTGGCACAGGAATCCAGGGAATCTATGATAATTTGCCTTAAATCATTCATAATGGCCCTGCGGGATTAAAATTTACATTTGACTTATCTCCACAATATACGGGGACAAGGCAGGAGAATCAACCAGTAGAAAGGGAACTCATCTTATTATAGGTATGCCGGAATTTTCTCTTTAAACGGGGGAGTTTAAAACCAGTTTGTAAGCATTTGAAAAACCAATAGATTAAACAATTTCCAGAACTTGAAGGTTAGCCAGCGCCGTGGATTTTTGCAGGGCCTCTTCCCCTTTGGGACTGAGTTTGCTCCCAGCTACGTTTAAAAAATGCAGGCCGGAGAGTTGGTGGGAATTGGCCAGATAAGCCGCACCTTCATCGCCAATAGCGTTCAGGGCGAGCACCAGTCGACGAAGGCTGGACAGGTTTTTGGACTCGGCAATTGCCTTAGTGCCTTGTGCGTGAATCCAGTTTTCGTTTTCCAGGTGTAAGGATTCCAACTGCGTCAGGGTGGTAGAACGGGCCAGTGCCGAAGCTCCCAGATCGGAAATGTTATTGTTGTTCAGTCTTAAAGTTTTCAGCCCGGCGCAATGGGAAGATTGTGCCAGGGCCTTTGCACCCTCCGGACCGATTTTGTTCTCGCCCAGGTCAAGAGTTTCTATGCCTTTCATATTTGTGGATGCCGCCAGTGCCTTCACACCCTCGGCGCGAAGATCGTTATTATTCAGGTCCAGCGTTCTAAGCCGGGTGATTGTTTTAGATTCGGCAAGAGAAATGGCACTGTCTGTCGTCAACCCGTTATTGTGCATGACCAGTGTTTCCAGTTTTTCAAACATGGGAGACTCGGCCATGGCATAGACGCCATCATCTCCAAGATGGTTGTTGTTCAGGATCAAAACCTTGAGGTTGGGGAACACCCGGGACCGCGCCAGAACCTCCATGCCTTCGCCGGTCAGGCCATTGTCAGAAAGATCGATACGGACGATATTTTCGAGCGGCGGAGACTGCGTTAAAAATCTTAAACCCTCATCACCAACTCCGGTGTCCCGAAAATTGATATCGGTTAATTGGCGGCCCAGTTTTGAATCGGCAAGCGATTTAATGCCAAGCGGTTCCAAACGGTTATAGGAAAAGTTCAACTGTTCCAGGCTACCCATGTCCACCGCCAGGGAAAGAACCTTTGCTCCCAGTGACCCAATTTCATTGCTGGATAAATTCAAGATTTTCAGGCGGTTTAACGATCGGCACTTGGAAAGGAAGAATAGGGCTTCGTCATCGAGATTATTGTTTGCCAGTGAAAGGTTTTCCAGATTGCAAAAACAGTCGCAAGCACTAAGGGGTTGTAGTCCGCCCGAGTTTAAACCCGTTTGGTCAAGATTCAAGGAAGAGAGAGATTTTATGGGACTGAATCCGGCAAAGGCCTTGAAATCTTTTTCATCAAGCCGGCAACCTAAAAGATTCAGGGATTTTCTGTCGGCACTTAACTTTTCCTGGATGAGGGTGGCGAGGTCGGGGTTCTCGGTATTTTTTTCAAAAAACCGCAGGAAATCCAGGCTATCGTCAATGTCTTTCGCTTCGTTCATAACATGGTGGCGTTAGATTAGGTGATGTGATTATACCACCACCACTGGGCGTGGGGCCAGTGTGCCGTTGCTTTATTTGGTGAGCAAAAAGTTATCTCGGCGCAATCAAGTTCCTGCCCAGTTCCTCTCCCCCGTGGGACGCGAAAGCTGAAGAAGAGGACATCCCACCTACATCCAGAAGCCTAAAGGTTATGGTTTCGCCATATGGGCATTGACCCATCGGGTCCAGCGAGCTATATCCATTCATTAGCTTTCATGCCCCGCATGGGGTAGAACGGGGTATCACGCTGGCCACTAGCCGTGGGGGCAGAGTGTAATGGCCGGTTGCGCCGAGAGAAGGTTTGCTAGCAGATAAATATATTGCTCATTGAGTCCAGCGTTACGCTGGCTAGTTAAAGTGGACAGAAACTGCTTTGGAGACACCCTGTTCTTCCATGGTTATGCCGTAGAGGGCGTTGGCGAAAGTCATGGTTTTTTGATTGTGGGTGATGATGATGAATTGTGTGTTGACGGCCATTTCCTTGAGCATTTCCTGGAAACGGACCACATTGGCCTCGTCCAGCGGAGCATCTACCTCATCCAGTAGGCAGAAGGGGCTGGGTCGGACTTTGAATACCGCGAACATCAGAGCGATGGCGGTCATGGCTTTTTCCCCTCCGGACATCAGGGCCAGGCTTTGCAGGCTTTTGCCCAGAGGATTGGCGGTGATTTCAATTCCTGAATCGAGTGGGTTGGATTCGTCAGTCAAAGTCAGGTTTGCTTTTCCTCCCTGAAAAAGTAGAGCAAAAATTTCCTTGAAGATTTCTTTAACCAGATCATATGTGTCGAGAAACCGTTGCTGGGTGGTGCGGTTTATTTTTTCAATGGTC
>JAPKCW010000012.1:0-20829 GCA_028822815.1 Nitrospinaceae bacterium
CGCCTTTTTTCAAATCCAGAGCCAGTGAGAGTTCGTTAATGATATCGTGCGTTTTGTTGATATATTTTCCCTGACCGGCGATATCTCCCTTCTCAATGCTTTGTAGGGCCATGGTGGTAAACTTGATGGCCCCTTCGTACATCATGAGAATGAGACGACCTTGGCTGGAGGTTGAGATCTCGTTTTTGCGATATTGATTGTGATATCTTGATGGACCCATTCTATTTTATTTCCCGGATTGCTCGTTGCATTTTGTTAATTATTACCGCTGAATAAAGCTCTAATGCCATCAATAGATTGTTCAAAGGCATCTCTTTGGGAGTTTAATCGTCCCAATAAAACTTCGAGATTGGTAAATTTTTCTCTCAGATCCTCTTCAAACAATACCAGCCGTTCTTCCAAATCGATAATCGTCTCGTCATAGTCCTTAATGGTTTCTGTCGCGGTATCGATTTCCGCTTCCAGAGGACCATCGAGAGATGCATCAGTCAGGTTGGCGAGAATACGATTGATGATTTCGGCCACGCCAAGGGTTAACGTGATTGTTCCATAACTCCCATCGGTGAGGGAGGCGATTCTAAAATTCAGCCCTTCCGAATCGGTTCCATCCGCTCCTGCAAAAAAGTTTCCCGTTCCCGTAGCATCGACAAAGGTGCTGGATCCGGATGTGGCTAATTGCGGCACTCCGTTGGAAACCTGGAGCGTGTAGCCACCTGATACGGTTTTGCTGGTGAACCCGACAAAGGTCACCGCAGAACTTGTGGTACTGCCTTTACTGGAAAATAGTTCGCTGACGTTGGTGACATCTTCGGCCAAGGCATCGGTCAATTCTCCATCGTCAATGGAAAGGGTGCCATCGCTTAATGTGCGAATTCCTATCTGTGAGAGATACGAAAAATCTCCGCTCACTCCCAATATTTGCTGACTGGCAGTTGCGCGCAGTTTTTGTTGCAGGTTCTGGACCGTGAAGTTGGCAAACAAAACACTGGTTTCTCCAGTGTCCGCATTTAAAGATAATACATCTTTCAGGTGCACCATCAATTCGTTGAAGCCATCTACATAAGACTGAATATTTTCTTTGATCGTGTCGGTGTCGGAACTTAAGGTAATGGTTCCGGATCCGGCGGATTCTAAAGTGACAATGGTCCCGGTTATGACATCGGTGACCGTGTTACTGGATTTAGTGATAGCAATACCATCCAAGGTAAAGCTTGCGTCTTGAGCGGTTTGGGATAGTGAAAAAGTGACAGTGGCGCTAGTGATACTGACACTATTGTCTGCTCCTGTCTGCGTTCCGGATATGACAAGGCGAACAGGATTGGTCGAACTGCCATCGTTAAGAAAGGTTGCTTTTACATCCAGCCCGGAATTGTTGATAGCAAGTCTCAGTCCATCGGCTGTGTCATTCGTGGAGTCTATAGTAATGGTTGCGGAGGTTGTTCCAACTATTATAACTATGTCTCCTTGGGTAACGGCACCGCTGGTAGACGCAAAACCAGCTGAAACAATCTTTGTTTCTCGGGCCAGATTATTGACCGTTAAGGAAAAAGTCCCGGATGAGGCCTGGCTACTCGTACTTAAACTGACCACAGAATTTGTATCGGTGGCGTTGGTGTTGGCAAAACTACTCTTGGTGGCTAAAAATTCTGCTTCGGTGTTGAAGGTGGTGAGTATGCTTTTGAAGGTTTGGAGCCGACCTCTCAGGTCCTGAAAACTCAGGAGCTTTGCGTCTTCTAAAGCCCGCTTAGCCTCAACAATACCAATCGGGCTACGCTGGAGGGCTACCAGATTATCGATAATGCCCCCGGTATCGAGGTTGGAGTTGATTCCAAAAATTGCAGTTTGCGCCACTTGGAGGGGCCTTTCTTGGGCAGTTAAATTCGGGATTGTGCACGAATCCTATCTTTAGATTTATCGGCCCAGAAAAATATAAACTTTAATCATTTTAAGAGCCTGAATCTCTAGGCAAAGCAGACGGATTTTTTGACCAAAGACACTGATTAAATGGGGTTTAATTCCTTTAAATCTATATGTTTATAAAAAAGCGTTGATTTGGGAGGCGAGAATGCTAAATTAAGGGCAAATTCCCATCAAAAATTGTCAGGAATATGTCGGAACAACTAGGACTTTTTGGAGAAACAGAGGATCAGGAAGCCCCAAAACCTGTGAAAGTGGTCTCAGGTCCGCGTGTGCTGTTTTTTGATCTGGAAACCCAGAAAAGTGCCGAAGAGGTGGGCGGTTGGGGCAATATCCATAAAATGGGCTTGGCTGTCGGAGTGGTATGGGACAGTTTGGATCGGGAATTTTTCACCTATGAAGAAAAGGATGCCCGTCAATTGGTGGACAAACTTCGCACTGCCGATCTTGTAGTTGGATTCAACGTCATTGGTTTTGACTACACGGTTCTTCAACCGTATTCCGATTTTGATCTGCAGGAAATTAACACTTTCGATATGCTGGTAGATGTCAAAAAGAGGCTGGGTTTCCGATTGAGCCTCAATCATCTGGCGCAACACACACTCAATGCTAAAAAATCTGCAGATGGATTGATTTCCCTGCAATGGTACAAGGAAGGAAAGATCAGCAAAATTATCCAGTATTGCAAACAGGATGTTGAAATTACCCGGGACTTATATCTGTTTGGTGAGAAAAACGGCCTTGTGAAGTACCAGAGCAGATCCGGGAACCCTCTCCAGCTTGAAGTCAATTGGAAAACCGCCCTCTAGCCCACTCCCGTGGGGGGGGAGATTAGCAATGAATCTTTCAGCCGAGAGAACCATCGCTGGCAGTAAAAAGCATTGCTCATTGGCGCTACGCCTAGTGGTGGCGGCTACGCCGGAACTATTTTGAGCAGTTTATCAATCATGTCCATGACTGTAATGTTCTCGGCCTCGGCCTTGAAGTTGAGAATAATGCGGTGTTCCAGAACCTGACGGCAAACCGACCGAACATCTTCAATGGTGGCGGCAAACCTGTTATCCAGCAGAGCTTTGGCCTTGGCTCCCAGAATTAGATATTGTGAGGCACGCGGCCCGGCACCCCAGTCAATCCATTCCCGAACGAAATCTGGTGTGCTTCCATTTTGATGCGGCCGGGTGTTTTGGACCAGTTCCACTGCATATTTTGCGACATGCTCCGAAACCGGAACTTGCGGCACCAGCTCTTGAAACGCCAGGACCCGTTTAGCATTGAGCACGGGTTTCAAATCAGGCAATTGCCCGGAGGTAGTGGACAGAGCAATATTAATTTCCTCTTCCTTGCTGGGGTAGGAAACATTGATGATGAACATGAACCGGTCAAGCTGGGCTTCGGGCAGGGGATAGGTTCCTTCGTGCTCAATGGGATTCTGCGTGGCGAAAACCAGAAAAGGTTGATCAAGAGTGTAGGTGTTTCCGCCAACTGTCACCTTTTTTTCCTGCATGGCCTGTAGCAGGGCCGCCTGGGTTTTGGGTGGGGTGCGATTGATTTCATCTGCCAGGATAATATTGGAAAAGATGGGTCCCTTGATAAACTGGAACACCCTTTTTCTCGTCACTGGATCTTCGTGCAGGATGTCGGTGCCGGTAATATCCGACGGCATCAGGTCGGGAGTAAATTGGATACGGCTGAACCCCAGGCTGAGAGTCTGGGAAAGGGTACTTACTAAAAGGGTTTTGGCCAAGCCCGGCACGCCCACAAACAGGCAGTGGCCCTTGCAGAATAAAGCGATCAAAAGATCATCAATCACTTTGTCCTGCCCCACAATGACTTTGTGGATTTCCCGAACGACTTCGTTCTTTGCCTCTAAAAGTTCCTGCACCAGTTCCAAATCTTTCATGAACAATCTCCCTGATCAATCTATATAATTGAACTGCCGGGCCTGCAATTCTTTTTCCCTGACCAATCCTAACTTATCATAAACACGGATCAGTCGCATGTGCGCGAAAGGGTTAAAAGGGTTGATGCGCACTGCTTTTTCAAAATAAACCCGGGCTGTTTCATATTCCTGATTGGAAAAATACAATTCCCCCATATTTGCGAGCGTAGTGTGAAAATCCGGAAAAAATGCCAGACTTTCCTTTAGTAGAGTTTCGGCTTCATCATATTTTCGGGTTTGCAGGTAAGTCCCCGCAAGCTTATTGAATAAAACAGGGGAATGAGCGGACGATTCACCCATCGCCTTTTTGTACTCAATGATGGCCGCTTTAAAATGGTCTCTTGATTTAAGAATATCGCCCAGGAATGTAAGGTTCCGGGCTTTCTTGGAGCCCAGTCCCCCATACCCTTTATTCTTCTGTCCCAGCCCCTTTCTGTTTTTAAATTCGGTAGTAAGGGCTTCGATTCCCGGGATATTTTTAAGTTCCAGTTTTTTAGCCCAGTTTTCCCAGCTTTTTTGGAATCCTGTTAAATCCTGGCCCACATGTTTTATAAAGATGTTCTCAAATTCTGCCTCTTCTACCCCGGAGGCGAGATCTTCCAGTATTCGAGAAAAAATGTCGAATCCTTCAATTGTTGCAAGGTATTCCATCATGGAAGACACTTCAGCATAAGCTAGTTGAACGTCCTCGGCGGTTTTCAGTTTTGCGAGAGAGGGCATCATGGCTTCGAGCGGTACCCGATAATCATTTTTTAAAGCGTTGGAAAGTACTGTCTCCATGATAGGGGAAAGGTACTGGCTCTCTTCACGCCATTGGGTCTCCAGATATTTCGCAATGCCTTCGTGCATCCAGAGGGGCAGGTGGTTGCGGCTTTTTTTTGTTAGCAGATAATGTACGTATTCATGGCTCAATGTGTCCATCCAATTGAATCCTCGCACCAGGGAGCCAGGAGATATCATCATAATGCGGTTGTATTTGCAAAGTGCTACTGTTCCTGAAGTGAGAATGTCCTTGAGTGTCAACGGCGAAATTTTTGAGAACGGTTTTCGGTCAGGATAAAACTCCACCCGTACTTTCTCTTCCGGATAATAATTCAAGATTTTTCCCAGAACCTGATAGGACGTCTCCAGGACTTTCTCCGCATAGTAGATCAGGATTTCGTCAGGCCCTTCCTCAAAATGAAAGATAAAATGTTCGGTTTCTCTTGAAATGAAATTTTTGGAAGCTCTACGGGTGGCATCGACATGGTTTTTGAATTCTTTGACCTGTCTAAAGTTGTCCCCGACTTGGCGAAGAATATTCCAGGACCGATCATAATTCCCTTTCATGAACTCAATCCTGGCCTGGAGAAAATGGGCATCCCCGGATTCAGGATATTTTTTTAAAAGTTGTTTTGAGAGTTTTTCTGCGGAAGCAATATCCCAATCCTGTACGAGTTGATAGCCAAGATAAATTTCGTCGGAAACCGGGAGCGCAGCAAAACTTTTTTGATTTCCCGCAAAGACCAGAACAAATGCTAATAGGATTTTAAGGGAGGTTCTGAAAATTGCCGTAGAGAAAATTATTGAACTAATAGAGATCTCATTGGAAAAGTTTTTCACTGTACCAGTTCCTTGTAATACTCGTTAACCAGGCGTTCGTAATTTTTTGGAGTTTGTTTCTTCATGGCGTCCAGGATTTCTTCACGGAAAGCGCGGGGAACTTTGTATTGGTCTTCAGATGGAAGAAGCACCCGTTCTTTTTGCATGCGGGGGGAGCCTCCGCGCCTGGGGTCCCTCCGGTTTCCCGTTCCCAGCCTGAGCGGGGTTTCTTTGTTACCCCGGTCAGACATTTGGGTGCCAGAGTTTTTGATTTCGTTTAAAAGTTTCTTGGTTGCCTGAAGAGATTTTAAAGCCTTGTTCTCTGAGTCGATACCCCGTTGCACTTGCCGGGCCTTCAACCGATTTTGGGCGTTTTTAAGATTCCTTTCCGCATTGCCCATGTTCTGGGACAGGGAGGGCGGGAGCAGAGGATTTTCCTGATTCATTTTATTGAATAAATCCCTCATCTCTTTGGCCTGCTGGCTCATTTCTTTTTCCCGTTTTGCCAGTTGGCTCAGTTTGGTTTTTTCCTTGTCGGTAAGAAGTGCCTGGCTGTTCTTTTCAATGGAGCGTTTCATGGAACCCAGCTTTTTCGAAATCTCTGCGTTTAGTCGGGCGATTTCCCTCAGGTCCTGATTCAGCCGGTCGCCAATATCCTGGTTCCGGCTAGTCCGCATATTTCCCTGCCAGCGGAATATTTCAGGATACGTGTTTTTGAAAAGCACGTTGAACTCGTTCAAATCGTTCAGTTCGGTCAACTCCTTCAAGGTTTCATATTTTTTCTTAATCTGGGGAAGGTTTTCCTTGAACTCCTGAATGCCCCGGGTTCGTAAGTTGTCTATTTCACTGATTGTTTTGGATAATTGCCTGCGGGTGTCATTCAACGTCTTGAAGTTATCTGCCAAATCTTCGTTCAGGCTGGAATCGATGGTTTTTTGATTCAGGGATTTTATCTTCTGCCTGATTTTTGCTTCCTCTTGCATCAATTCACGCGTCTTTATCATGGTTCTATGTTCATCAAGATAACTTAAATCTTCTTTCAGAATATCTTGGATGGCTTGCACATCTTTTTTCAATTCATCAAAGAAACTCTTGATCAAAGAATTAAATTGCCGGGCCTGGTTTGCGCGGAGTTTCTGATTGATTTCCGAGGTTTCCTGGAGGACCGCTTTTTGTTTTCTCTCCAGGATTTCAAGTTGCATTACGGATTCATTGATTTGCTCCATGATTTGGTTATCTACCAGAGAGTCCATGGATGACTTTGCTTGATCCAACTGGTTCGCCAACATCCTCAGGTCTTCAGCGACCTTTTTGAGTTCCGTCAGAGCTTCATCCATTTTGCCTTGGCTGGCAAGGTCCTTGATTTTCTCCAGCGAAGCCAGGGCCTCTTCCAGGTTCAAACTTTTAGTGGCTTTGGAATTGAGGAATTCATCTGGCATGGCTTGATTCTGCTGGGAAAGCTTATCCATCATTTTCTGCAGGATTTGCTGGATTTTATCCAGTTGGGCGCGGAGTTTATTGGGAGTCAGCGGAGATTTTTTATTGCGGATGTTCTCAAACTCTTCTTGTAATGCTTCGGTTAATTTGGACAATTGGTTTTCAAGGTCCATGACCTGATCCATTTTCTGACGATTGGTCATTTTGATCAGGTAAAGGATGCTCTGTTCCAAATTAGTGACCATCCTGCCGTTGAGGATTTCGACAGAATCCATACCGAAACTCACCGGAGTGGGTTTCAATATCGTCCTCTGCATTTTATTGATGGCGTCAATCTGTTCTTCGCGGAGGGTAGTCAATCGGGTTATGATGTTGTTTAAAAAGGTGAGGTAAGGACGGGGAAAATAATCAAAATCCTTGGCGTGCTCTTTTATGCGCTGGGCAAGACCAATGATGTCAATCAGCGCATCTGCATGCGAGGCAAGAAGTTTTTTCCCATACATCGCATCGGTGATGGTGGTTTTCAGAACATCCCCTTCAACGAGGCCATTTGCCAGCAGGGCAATCATTTTTTCTGACAACTCTTCCTGTAGGCGCACCAGGTTTTCGCGCTCTTTTCTGCTGTCAAAAACAGTGAAACGATAAATTTCTGACTGTCCGGAGTTGGGGCCGGTGACGTTATCGTTATCCTTGATTTCTAAAAAATACTGGATTTCATCCCCCGGTTGAAGGTTTTCCAGAGAAAGGCTCCAGGTGAAATTCCCAGTCGAATCCTTTACCGATTGCTTAAAGCGTTTGATGCTTTTTTTTAAGGTGGTTTCGTTGATTTGGGCGATCAGGTCGATTTGCCGGAGGCCAAAATCATCGTGGGCTTCATAAAACATATGCACATTGTCGGTTTCGTAATATACGGGCTTGGGATTGGCCGGAAACAATATTACTTGTGGCGACTTGTCCTGTTCGAGCTCAATGGGATATTTTTTTTCCAGAAGGATTTGTTGCCCGTCATGTTGTTTAATTTTGAATTGGTAATGGCCTTTTTCGCGCAGTATTAAAGAACCTTGCAGATTTTTGGAGTCTCTCAGTTCCATTATAAAATAGTCGCGGTTATTCACCACCAGTTCCACTCCATCGATAGGCTGATTAATCTGGCCTTTGATTTTTACTTCGGTTCCAGGCAAAGCTTTGATGGAACCATCTGATGGGAAAACGGTTTCCCTCTTTAGTTGGGTGTATGCGGGAAATTCCAAGATCAAGGATAGGTCTTTAATACGATACTCAGGTCGACTGCCGGCATGTTTCTTCTCATTTTTACTTGGGATGGCCTGAGTTTGAGCCAATTCCTGTGAGTCTGAAGGGCGCTGTTTCCAGAAATCGGGCAATGCCCACGTAACTGTGATTAGCGCTAATAGCGTAATGAGGAACAAGTTGCGTGCGGGAACGGTTTTTTGACCGCTGATCACCGAACCCGGGTCGAGGTTCTGGATGGCGGATTGGGTGCGTTTAAGGTGCTAGCGGATAAAAGAAAGTGAAAATGGAGGCTTTTTTTCTTGGTGGTCTGTTAAATGACGTTCCAATTGTGAGGCATTGATCAGGGCATTGTTTAACTGCGGGTATTTTATTTCGGCCAGAAGCGCGGCCCGATCCCGGTTTATTCTGGAAAAATCGCGGGTGGTATAGAGGCACCAACCCAGTAACATAATGATCAACCCGGACGACCCATAGCTCAATACAGGGGTTTGAAAATAAAAATACAAACCGGTTGCCAGGGCGCATCCGGCTAAAACAGTTGCACCTGAATAGGCGACCTGAATGAGAAGAACCCGGTTCCATTTGGCCTGAACCCGGTCGAGGAAGCTGTGGATTTTTGAATTGGGTTCCATATACAAATACATCTGGGAAAAATTGTATTGTCTTCTATTTTAGAACACCCCTGCTGTGAATCCCAATGAATAAACCCGTTACTCAGACATAGAAAGCAACCCCCTCAATCCCACTGATAAGGGGGATTGAGGGGGGTTAAAAATTCTTTGTGGGCTAAGAATCCTTACCTTTGCTGCGGAGAAAATCAAATAGCTCGATAGGAATAGGGATGTAGGTATGGTTGCCTTCACCGCCTGACAGATCCAGCAAGGTCTGAAAAAAACGTAGTTGCAATGCTGGTGGATGGGAACCGATCAGGTCGGCGGCATCACAGGTTTTCTGCGCCGCTTCAAACTCACCCTGGGCATTGATGACTTTAGCCCGCCTCTCGCGCTCGGCTTCTGCCTGCTTTGCCAGCGCGCGTTGCATTTCCTGCGGCAGATCGACATTTTTGACCTCTACATTGGCAACTTTAACTCCCCAAGGCTCGGTTTGCTCATCAATGACCCTTTGTAGATGGGCGTTGATCTCTTCCCGATTGGATAACAGGTCGTCAAGTGTGCTCTGGCCTAAAATACTTCGCAAAGTAGTTTGCGAAAGTTGGGAAGTTGCGTAAAGAAAGTCTTCCACTTCAATAATAGCTTTTTGGGAATCGACGACACGAAAATAGATAACCGCATTAACTTTTACAGTCACGTTATCTTTGGTAATGATGTCCTGCGGAGGCACATCCATGACCACCGTGCGCAAGCTGACCTTGACCATTTTCTGGACTCCGGGAAATACGATGATGATCCCCGGACCCTTGACTTTCCAGAATCTTCCAAATAGAAAAATCACGCCTCTTTCGTATTCACGCAAAACCTTGAACATGCTGAAAGCCAGCAGGGCGAGCAATACCAACAAGGTCATTAGAATATCCATAAAGGTTCTCCCATTAAAGTTCGGACTATCTACTGATGATAACAATATTTGAGCTGAGTTTCATCAATGTTAAAATGGTTTTCATGTTTTGTTACCCCGATCAAAAGCTTTCATTTCTTGCCGGAATAATGATGTTTGTTGTTTTGGCTGGGATTGTACCGGCTGGTCATGCCCAGGCAGAGCCGCTGAAGGTCTCCATCCATAGCGAGGTCGATGATTCGGGAAACGTCAAGCTGGCCTTGACGCTGAAAAATTCAGGTTCCCGCCCAGTTTATCATATCCACCCGATGTTCCATTTCCACCACTCGATGTCCACGATGTCGAAAATCATGCGTCTGAATCCGGGGCAAAGCATCGCCTTGGAAAATGACAGGCATCCTCCTGTCATGCGGGTGGGCAGATATCCCCTGACTGCCATGGTGGAATATTGGACGCTTCCGGATGGAGGAATCAAACAATCCGTTTTGGCAACGGATTCTTTTTTTTTCAAGGAGCCCGTGGAGTCCAAGGTTGAGGGAAGCCTGGAAGCGACGACCAATTCGGAATTCTCCATCTTGAAGGTGTTGCTTCAGAACCGCTCAGAATCGTTTAAGAATATAAGAATGACGCTTTTGCTTCCTCCCGGTCTGGAAACGGAAGAATTTAAAGAGATGATGGGTTTTACCCTGCGCGGAGGTGATGAAAAGAATTTTACAGTCCGTGTCTTTCGTAGTGAAGATCATGAGCAGGATCGTTTTCCCGTACGCTTGATGATAGAATACGGCGAAATGCTGAAACATTATTCCCGCGAGATTAATGGCACGGTTCGTTTTTCTCCCGGTTGGTACTCAATGGAATACTGGCCCCATTTTACTGCTTTAGCGTTGATAGTCCTGGTTCTGCTGGGCTATTATTACAGGGCATCTCTAAAAATTTCTCCAGAGAAAATTACCTAATAAATAGAAATCTTTATAGAATGTATAACCAAAAATAGAAAGGGTGTTTTTATGACTCAAGCAACGGCTCGGCATATATTGGTTAAATCCGAGGAAGCCTGTAAGGATTTGAAAAAGAAAATTGAGGAAGGGGCGGACTTTGGCGAAATGGCCAAGCAACACTCCGATTGTCCCTCTGGAAAAGAGGGTGGAAGTCTCGGGTCCTTTGGCCCCGGCCAGATGGTTCCCGAATTTGACAAGGTTGTGTTTAATGAAGAAGTGGGTGCCGTACACGGTCCCATAAAGACATCGTTCGGATACCACCTGATTGAAATCACCAGCCGTAGTTAAAAGGAGAACGTTATGGCAGTCGCTACTTTTGGTGCAGGATGTTTTTGGGGGGTGGAGTTGACTTTTCAGAAAACGAAGGGAGTCACATCCACTTCGGTGGGTTATACGGGTGGGACAACCAAAAGCCCAACCTATGAAGATGTTTGTACCGGACGCTCCGGGCATGCTGAAGTAGTTCAGGTTGAATTTGATCCCGCCATTGTTTCTTATGAGAAATTGCTCGATGTGTTGTGGGGCTGTCATGACCCGACAACTTTAAATCGGCAGGGTCCGGATAGGGGGACTCAGTATCGTTCGGCGATTTATTATCATTCCCCGGATCAAGAGGCCTCTGCAAAGGCATCAAAGGAAAAGGCTGATAAGTCGGGGCGTTTTAGCTCTGCCATCGTTACGGAAATTACCCCGGCATCCGAATATACTATGGCGGAAGATTATCACCAGAAATATCTTGAAAAAAGAGGTATGGGAAGTTGTCATTAAGGAGATTTATTGTGAAACGCCTTTGGGTTGTTGCGCTTTTTTGTATAGCTGGCTTTCTACCTGTTGGAAGTTTTGCCGAAGATTCGATCTACGAACCCGTCTCGGCTATGAAGCATCCTTCTGATAACAAATGGTCCAAGGATAAAGAAGAACTGGGCAAGATGCTTTATTTTGATCCCCGGCTTTCTGGCAGTAATTGGATCAGTTGCGCTACCTGCCATAATCCCGGACTGGGTTGGAGTGATGGCCTGCCTCGGACTATTGGCGATGGCCAAAAGGAGTTGGGCCGACACGCCCCCACGATCATCAATAGTGGTTACTTTGAACTGCAAATGTGGGATGGTCGTAAAAAATCACTGGAAGATCAGGCGAGCGGACCCATTGGTGCGGATGTTGAAATGAATCAGGATTATGACGAGTTGATTCGTGAGTTGAAAGTTCTTCCCGGTTATGTGAGCCGGTTCGACACGGTATTTGGCAAGAACTCATTAACCATAGAAAATATTGCCAAGGCGATTGCTACTTTTGAGCGGTCGGTGGTTTCTAAAAACGCGCCCTATGATAAATACTGGACTGGCGACAAGAGCGCCATGTCCGCTTCCGCTGTGAATGGAATGAACCTGTTTTGGCAAAGCCAAATGCTCCATTTGCCATAATGGTCCGGTGTTCACCGACAGCGGATTTCATAATATTGGGGTTAAGGCCGCAGGTCCGCTAAAGGTGGATTTGGGACGCTATAACGAAACCAAAGATGATTTCGATAAAGGTGGTTTCAAAACGCCTGGGTTGAGAGACATCACCAAGTCCGCTCCCTATATGCATAATGGGGTCAAGACCACTTTAGAAGAGGTGATTGAGTTCTATGATCGCGGGGGAGATGTAAAGGAAAACCTGAGTCCGTTTATTACCCCGCTGGGACTAACCAGTCAGGAGAAAAAAGACCTGGTGGAGTTTTTAAAATCCCTTGATGGAGAACCCATTCTGGTGTCATACCCCATCCTTCCTTAATGGATAGGGTGATCGCAAAAAGGCCCGGGGTTACCCGGGCCTTTTTTTATTTGACTCGGGAATATTTAAAAAGACTGTAAGCCAGAGTGAACCAGCCGATCATGAAGCAGAGTCCGCCTAAAGGAGTGATGGGTCCAAAAAAACGCGGGCCATCGAAGGTGAGTACATAAAGGCTTCCAGGAAATAAAAGAATCCCTGCACTGATCCAGCGGGCCGAGCGTTTTAGTTTTGAGCCGATCTCTTCATTAAGAACATACATCAGGATGCCGATGGCGATCAGAGCCAGGGCGTGATAACCGAGATAATCGGTGGCGGTGTGAAACGTGGCGAGTTTTTTTTCGGTCAACTGGGCTTTTAAAGAATGCGCACCAAATGCGCCGAGCATGACACTCAACCCCGCAAGGCCCGCGCCCAGCGAGACCCAGCCTAGGCCCGGCTTGTTATGACTGATTAAAGTCTTGTCGTTTTCTTCCATAACTTTTAATAACGTGATTTTTCATTGCCCCCGGCCGCATGGCCGGGCTAGCCGACTATATTGAATCTTCTTGCCCGGTATTTAACTCCGAATTCCTTATTGACGATGTTCTCGCACTGGGTCTCATCCACGTCTTTTTGATGCGTGACGATGGTGGCTTGCACCTCGGGAATATATTTCTTGGCTTCTGTTATAAACTCTTTGATCTTGTCATAGATCCCGTTCCTGAACATGGGTAAAGGCTGGCAGATTTCGTCATAGGCTTCTGAAGTATCGGTATTGAGGCTTACCGAGATTTCATCGATCAGACCTGACAGTTCAGGAAGAATATTGCGCTTGTTAATGACGTTGCCGTGCCCGTTGGTATTGAGCCGCACCCGCCCACCGGCATCTTTTATTTTTTGTGCTACTTCCTTGATGACATCCAGCCTCAATGTTGGTTCGCCAAAGCCGCAGAAAACGATCTCGTCATAGTTTTTAACATCATCAATGGAATTCCAGACTTCCTTTGCGGTCGGCTCCCGATTCAGCGCCAGGTTGTAACCTTGAACTACGGGTTTGGTCAGCCGGGTGCAGAAAACGCAATCCGCCGTGCACCGTTGTGTCAGGTTCAGGTAAAGCGAATTGCGAATTTTATAGGAAACGGTTCCGGTTTTGGCATTTTCCCCGATTCCGAACAATTCGAAAAAGTTGAGGGCCATGGTGCGTTGTACGTCGTCAATTTTCAGACCGCGAATTTCCGCAAGTTTTTCGGCGGTGAAGTTCACATAGGCCGGTTCGTTACGTTTGCCCCGGTGGGGGACGGGGGTCAGGTAGGGGCAGTCGGTTTCGGCGAACAGCCGGTCTGCCGGAATGGTTTTTGCTACCTCTCGCAGTACCTCGGCTTTTTTAAAAGTTACGGAGCCGGAAAAAGAGATATAAAATCCCATCTCCAGCGCTTTGTCGGCCAGTTCCTGATCTCCGGAAAAGCAGTGGAAGATTCCTGAATGTGCTGTTGGGTCATTCGGGTAAAACTCGGACAGGATAGCGATGATATCTTCTTTGGCATCCCGACTATGTATGATGATGGGCTTGTTCATTTCACGGGCCAGCTGGATTTGATTGCGGAAATGAGTGCGCTGGACATCCTGCGGGGAATAATTTTTGAAGAAGTCGAGTCCGATCTCGCCCAGGGCGATGACTTTCGGGTGCAGTAAAAGTTGCCTCAAGTGGGCATAGGTGTCTCCGTTGATGGACTTGACATCGTGCGGGTGGATGCCGGCGGTGGCGTATATGAAGTCATGCTGTTCCGCCAGTTCCATGGAACGGTAACTGCTTTCGATATCACAACCGATATTGACCATATATTGCACCCCGTTTTCGCGGGCGCGCTCGATGACCGCTTCACGGTCTTCGTCAAAATCGGAAACATCGATATGCGCATGGGTATCAATGATCATCTTACCTGGACCCCCTGTCCCGGTTCCTGATCGAATCCGGCCAGAATGATATTGCCGTCATTGCTTGCGGCCAGGACCATGCCTTGCGATTCGATACCCATCAACTTGGCGGGTTTGAGGTTGGCAACGATGATCACCGTTCGTCCAACGAGGTCTTCCGGTTCATAACTTTCGGAAATTCCGGCAAGCACCTGCCGGGTCTCGGTGCCGATATCGACTTTCAGTTGAATGAGTTTTTTTGACTTTTTAACCTTTTCCGCTTCCAGGACTTTACCGGTTCTCAGTTCCACCTTCATGAATTCATCAATGGTGATTTGATTGCCGTTATCTTTTTTCTCTTCTTTTGGGGACGAAAGTTCAGTAAGAATTTTTGCCGCTTGTTTGTCCTCGATTCTTGGGAATAACTGTTTGGCTTTTTGCATCTGGCTTCCGGGTTTCAGTCCGCCCCAGTCGTTGATGGAACTCATACCCTGTTCTTCGATGGGTGTTTCAACGCCCAGTTGTTTCATCATAGATTCGGTGCTTTGCGGCATGAACGGATTCAATAAAATCCCCAGAACGCGAAGTGATTCTGCACAGTTGTACATCACGGTTTTCAGCTGTTCTTTGCCTTCGTCAGTTTTAGCGAGATTCCATGGGCCTGTTTTGACGATGTATTGATTGGTGGTATCCACCAGCTCCCAGATCTTTTGCAGGATTTTATTGTAAGCCAGTTCGTTATAAAGTATGCGTACTTCAGCAATCACTTCTCCAGATTTTTCAGTCAAGGCCTTATCTTCAGGTCCATTCGTTGCAGGAGTTGGCACAACCCCAGCAAAATATTTTTCCATCATATTGACGGTTCGGTTGAGCAAGTTGCCGAGGTTATTGGCCAAATCGCTGTTCAGTCTGCCTATGAGGGCTTTGTGTGAGAAGTCGCCATCCTGTCCGAAAGGAACTTCCCGCAGAAGGAAATAACGGATGACATCAACCCCGAACTGGTCGATCAACTGGTTGGGCTCGACAACATTTTGTAATGATTTAGACATCTTTTGTCCATTCACCGTCCACCAACCATGCGCGAAAATATTTTTAGGCGGTTCCAGTCCAATGGCTTTGAGCATGGTGGACCAATACACCGCGTGTGTGGTGAGAATATCCTTGCCTACCATATTGTGATCGGCGGGCCAGAATCCGGAGGCCCTGATATCGTCCAGCGAACCGTGAATGGAGATATAGTTGATCAGGGCATCGAACCAGACATAGGTAACGTAATCCTCATCGAAGGGAAGGGGGATGCCCCAGGCAAGTCGGGATTTGGGTCGCGAGATGCATAAATCTCCTAGCGGTTTTTCCAGGAAACCGAGCACCTCGTTTTTCCTGGAAGCGGGCAGAATGAAATGCGGATCATTTTTAATTCTATCGATCAGCCATTGCTGATATTTTCCCATGCGAAAAAAATAATTATGTTCTTTGATCTTGTCCACCTTGCGTTGACACTCTGGACAATTGCCTTCTGCCAGGTCTTTCTCGGTCCAGAACCTTTCGCAGGGCGTGCAATACCAGCCTTCATAGCTGTCCTGGTAAATCTCATCCCTGGAATGGAGCTCCTGAAGAATGTCGCGGACTAATTTTTTATGTCGCTCCTCGGTGGTGCGGATGAACTCGGTGTTGGAAATGTTGAGCCTTACCCAGAGTTCCTTGAACCGCTGATGAAGTTTATCGACATGTTCCTGAGGGCTCACACCAGAGTCATTAGCGGCCTGCTGGACTTTCTGCCCATGCTCATCGGTGCCGGTCAGGAAAAAGACTTCAACCCCTTCGAGGCGTTTGTAACGGGCAACCACATCCGCCGCGATGGTGGTGTAGGCATGGCCTATATGGGGGACATCGTTCACGTAATAAATAGGAGTGGTGATATAAAACTTGTTTTGTTGCATGGAATGGTTTTTCCGCTTCAGGATTTCTGAGAATTTTCGGGTTTTTGAGAATTTGGCAGTTCGTCCAGGTGATAGGTCATTATACTTTCATCTTCCAGCCGAACCACAATACGTTGTTCCAGAATTTCATTCTTAAGGACCCGGCCTGGGCCTTCCGGAGTTTGAATCTGGCTGTTTATTCTGGGCAGGTTCTTGATAAGGGCTTTATAATTGTCATGCTCATATTGCAGGCAACACATGAGCCGTCCGCATACGCCGGAGATTTTACTGGGATTAAGCGCCATCCCCTGATTTTTGGCCATTTTTATGGTCACAGGAGTAAATTCCGGGAGCCAGGTGGAACAGCAAAGCGTTTCCCCGCAAACTCCATAACCTCCTATGACCTTGGCCTCGTCACGCACCCCGACCTGCTTCATCTCAATGCGATGGCGCAGGTTGGAAGCAAGGTCACGGATCAATTGGCGAAAGTCCACCCGGCCTTCGGCGGTGAAGAAAAAAATCGTCTTGTTCATATGTGGCTGATGCACCACCCGACTCAGGTTCATAGGCAGTTCCAGCTCTTCAATCTTCCCACTGCACAGGGTCTTAGCCTTTTCCTCGACCCGATGTCGCCGGTTTTCCGCCTGGAAATCGTTGTCATTGGCGATGCGTAATATCCGGTTGAAGGTGTTGTCCTGGCGAAAATTGGGAATCTTGTTTGAGGCCACCACACCCATTTTTAATCCCTGCTGGGTGTTGACCATCACTGTCATCCCTACCTTAAGCTTCAAGTCTGCCGGGTTATAAAGTCCCGATTTAACCTGATCCAGGATTCGCACCCCAATGAGAAACTTGGGCGGTTGCTTGGCAGACGGGGGACATTCTTTAACGACAGTATTCATAAACGGAGTCTCTATTATTCGGTAATTTCCCACTAACCGCATGGGATACTATCTGCCTCCGGCGGTGCGCCGGTCTATGCGGCCTCACAGAATTCGATAAGCATGTTTTCCAGAAATAGTTGTGCATTGGCGTTGCCGGACAAAGCGATCTGGGTATTGCGGACGGCGGTGAATCGATCCAGCCAAGCTTTCAGACTGCGGGTTTGCGCTACCAGTATCATTTTAGCCGATAAATTCCTGTTTTGGATATCTGATTGACCGCAACCGGAACGATAGAGGGCCAGGTCGCGAATCAAACCCAATAATTCGTTCAATACAGGTTGAAGCTGTTCCGTCTGTCTTGCCCAGGTTTTCGCAAAGGCGAACACGATATCCATACGATCAAAAGACACTTTTTCCAGAACTTCCAGCAGTTCTTCTCTTAAAACTTCCATTTCCGTGGAGTTCTCAGCTAATGCTTTATCCACGCTCCCATGTGATCGTTGGGCGTGAAAATCAAGCTCTGATTCTGTCAACGACTCGCCCGCCTCCTGAAGCTGAGATTGGATGATTTTTCTGATATCGGAAGAAGACAGGCGGTAAAACTGTATCCCTTGACACCTTGAAAGAAGGGTCGGTAACAGTCTATGAGGATTTGAAGATATCAGTATCAGCACGGTGGAGGTCGGTGGTTCTTCCAGCGTCTTTAAAAAGGAGTTTGCGGCCTGGTGATTCAAAAGATCAGCAGAATCGATCACCACGACTTTTGTTTTCCCCTCATAAGGCAGGTAGGCCAGTTTTTTTTGCAGTTCACGAATTGTTTCAATCTTGATGACCGCTTCCCGGGAGGTGGGGGTGCTTTTAATCGGTTCGATAAAGAAAAAATCAGGATGGACACCACGCTCAATTTTCAGGCAGGATTCGCATTCATCACAGGCATCCAGTGGGTCAGGCCCTTTACAATTGAGAGCTTTGGCCAGGGCAATGGCTAGCTTTTTTTTCCCGATACTTTCCTGCCCATAAAACAGGTAGGCGTGTGCGATACTGCTGTTTTGGAGAGCGTTTGTCAGTATTTTTTTAGGCTGTGACTGGCCCAGAATTGATTTGAATGACATGGTATAAACATTTGACTCACCTATTCTTCCAACACCGAAGATACAGGGAAGGTTTATTTTGTTAAAATGTTCCGGATTACGGCCTGGTTAAGGAAGGGCAGAGGAGTAGCCACAACTCCTTAAGAGAGTTGAGCTTATCCTGAATCCACTCATGTCTTATCTTAATACAGGGGCTCGCGGGTGTAAATTAAAAAGGGTCTTAGGCCAACTGTTTTATTTAGATAGTGAGTAGCTTGTTAATAGATGCGGTGGAGGTATCGCTGTTTACTTTTTTTAATACTTTATCCCGACAAACATTGAAATAAAGGGTCGTTTGTGGTTATAATCCCTCCGATTTTGCTACAATTACGGGAAAGCATCGTTAAACTGATTTGTAATAGGATAGATTCATGGCCACCAAAGAAAAAGCCAAGCGTAACGTACAGAGAAAACGAAAACCTAAATTAATGGCCGTTATCAACGAGGCCTGTACCGGTTGTGCTGGCTCACCTATCTGCATTACCGAGTGCCCGGTCGACAATTGTATGTTTGAGGTGGAAAACGAGCATGCTCCGGCTTTTAATCTTGTCTATGTAGACCCTTTATTGTGCATTGGTTGTAAAAAGTGTATCAGTAAAGGTCCCATGGATACTTTCTTAGAAGGTTGCCCCTGGGATGCTATTGATATGATTCCAATTGAGGCTTATGAGCTTGAATATGGTTCCCTTCCTTATTAAGTATAAAACCCTTTAAAATTTATTAAATTTCAGGTGTGAAGAGGTCCCGAATTTTTCGCTAGTTAAGCCGAAATTTTTTTTTGGACAACATTAATACGTTGAGGTATGATAGGCCGGATTCCTGCTAGCGATTCCTACCAACACGCTAAATTAATGAGTAAAAACAATGGTTTACGTCAAGGGATGCAGATTGCGTTCAGATTGGGAACTGAACTGACGGTAGCCACGATAATCGGTGCCTTGCTGGGTCATGCGCTGGATCGATTTTTCGGTACACGACCCTGGGGGTTGGCGATCGGGGTCATAGTGGGAGGAGCCGCGGGGTGTTTGAATGTTTACCGGGCGGCGATGTTGTTGGATATGGAAGACGATGGCGATAATAATTCCTGACTTGGATAAGATTTAAACTATGGACAGTCCGTTACATCATTTTGAAGTTCACACCATTATTCCTATTCATATAGGGGGACTGGACCTTTCTATCAACAACGCTGTAGTGGCGATGTGGGTCGGTTTGGCCATTGTTGCCGGATCTTTCATACTGGTGGTGAGCCGGGGCGTTTCCCCCATACCGGGAAAACTGCAGAGCCTTCTGGAAATTATTCTGGAATTCATAAGCGATCTGGTCTATGAGTTTATCGGAAAAGAAGAGGGCAAAAAATATATTCCGTTTATTACCACCCTGTTTCTATTTATTCTGGCCTGCAACCTGATCGGGCTGGTGCCGGGTTCTTACACGATCACCAGCCAGGTGGTGGTGACCGGAGCATTTGCTTGCGGCATTTTTATCATGACTCTGGTGATCGGATTTAGCAAGCACGGCTTGGGTTTTTTTGGCATTCTGGTGCCGCCGGGAGTACCTAAGATTATGATTCCGTTAATGGTTCCCATTGAAATTGTAAGTATGCTGGCGCGTCCGATTTCGCTTGCGGTCCGCTTGTTCGCTAATATGACGGCGGGGCATACTATCCTGGCGGTGTTATTCGGGCTTGCTATGACGTCGCCACTGTGGGTGAGCTGGATGCCTTTTGGATTCACAATAATCATTAACGGATTGGAAATCGCCATTGCGTTTATTCAAGCTTATATTTTCACAACGCTGACCTGTGTTTACATTGGCGATGTGGTCAAGTTACATTAATTTTTTGTCACAAACTTTAGGAGGAAAGAATGGGTTCTGAAGCTGCTGCATTAATTGGAATGGGATTGTGTGCCGCTGGTTTTTTTGGTGCTGCCCTGGGGATCGCTTATATTTTCGCGAAAACCATCGAAACTGTTGGGCGTCAGCCTAATTGCGAGGCGCGGGTTGCCAAATATTGCTGGATCGGTTTCGCGCTGGTAGAAGCAATTGCACTGTATGCTCTGGTTATTGCCTTTATCATTATGCCGTAAAGGAGGCGGAGAGCCTCCGCTGGCAAATTGCAATGGCTTTATTTTGTGGGCAAATATTCGCTGCCATTGCTCATTGGCCCCACGCCGAGTGGCTGGGTGCCTCTTTCCTGTTGGATGAACTTTAATTAAGGGTTGGATATGCCTCAATTTGAACAGGTTTCTGTTTTCGGCTCGCTGATTTTCTGGTCGCTGATTTCCTTTGGGATTTTATTTTTTGTTCTTAAGAAATTTGCCTTTCCTCCTATTCTCGAAGCACTGGAAGAACGGGAAAAAAAGATTCGCAGTGATATTGAGAACTCCGAGAAGCTGAAAGAAGAAGCGCAAGGGATTAAAAGAGAACTGGAAGAAACACTAAAAGCCGCGCACGGCAAGGCCGAGACGATTGTGCAGTTGGCCCATGATGAGGCTAAGAAATCTCAGGAGAAAAGCCTCCAGGAAACCGAGGCGAAAGTCCGGCAGATTCAAAAAGATGCGGAGCAGGAAATTCAAAGCTCGCGCA
>JAPKCW010000154.1:0-4722 GCA_028822815.1 Nitrospinaceae bacterium
GGCCTATGTAACCTTGCAATACTTTGCCTTGATCCATATTTTTGTCTACACCGTCCCGGAAACCACGCTTGCAGATAATTTTCGTCTATTCTTAACAGGATTAGGCTACTAGCCATAGGACAACGAGCAAACCACTTGTTGCAGCTATCTAGGAAAAAATGGACGGGTTAGCAAACATAATCATTGCCGTAATAAGAACGGCGTAATACCCGACCTGAAATAATACTTTTCTCACAGTCATAGACATGCTTGATCTCCCAACTGAAATAAAATCCGTATTATGTTGGTAGAATCTTGCAGGCCTTGTGCCAAAACACCGAGCCACACCAAATTGGTTTATAAGGAACGATTTTTTAGTCCATTTAGTTTTTAGGGGTATTTATAAAAATATTGAGCTTATGGCAATATGTATTAAAAAAATAACATGGAATAAAAATATTGCTCAGTTCTTGAGTGCCCCTTGGCAGGGAGAGCTTTGCATGACCCCGAGATCCTTCGACATACCCCATGCGGGGCACGGAGGCAAGGGTCAAATATAACTAGCTCAGGATGACACCCTAAAAACCACCGCAGTCATCATGCTGAGGCCCTCGAAGCATCTCATCTCCCCGCTTTATCAACTTACGCAACGGTCTCCTTATCAGGGGGAGGAATTTATCGGTGTTCATCTGTGGTTGAATTAGGTGCTTTTAAAGCTACTGCCTTTTCCGGTGAGTTGTTTTTGTGGGAGGGAAACTTCTTTGCCCTGACAGGCTTCGACCTGGCCGATGACCTGACAGGGAAGGTCATGGCTTTTGCAGATTTCGCTAATGGCTTCGACTTCTTTTGTGCCTTCAACAATGAGGCAGAATCCGGTACCCATATTAAACACTTCAAACATTTCCGCTTCGCTCACCCCACCACGATCCTGAATGAGATTAAAAATTTCAGGAACCGGTTGCAGGGTATCAATGACAAAGCGGATGTTTTCGCTTGCCACCCGATTCAGGTTACAGAATCCCCCACTGGTTATATGGACCATTGCCTTGAGATCTATCTCTGAGTCGAGCATTTCCAAAATCGGTTTTACATAAATTTTAGTGGGTTCGAGCAGGGCCTCACCCAGGGTCTGGCCCAAAAATTCTTCATAATCGTTGATGCGCGATTTCTGCTCTTCGAGGCTGTCTCCTAACAACACCCTACGGGCCAAAGTCAACCCGTTCGCGTGAACACCGCTGGAAGCCAGACCAACAATCAGGTTTCCGGGTTGAACATTTTTTCCGGTGTTGACCTTGTTAAGGGAAACATGACCGATGCAGGCGCCAATGAGATCGATGCCGGAAATGATTTCCTTGATCTGCGAAATCTCACCGCCGGAAATGCTGATTCCTGCCTGCCAGGCTCCTTCTGCCAGCCCCTGACCTAACTGACTAAAAACTTCAGGGTCCATATGTGAACAGGCGATATAATCCACCATGCTCACCGGTCGTGCCCCAACGCAAATGACATCGTTGACGTTCATAGCAACGCAGTCAATACCGATGGTGTCATAACGACCGAGCAATTCGGCGACAATGATCTTTGTTCCGACCCCATCGGTGCCAAAGGCGATGCCCTCTCCGTTACCCAGGTCGATGACGTTAGCAAAATAACCGATGTCTGCAGCCAGCGGATAGCGGTCGCTAAATTTCCGCGTCGGCAATACATGTTTGAGTAAACCTGAAAGCGCCGTCTCTGCCCCCTGGCTGGAAACACCGCTCTTATCGTATTCAGAAGATTCGGGCATGAACTATCCTGTTTGAAAAATTACTGGGCGCGTATCATATCACGGCCAAAGAGTAATGCGAAAGGAATGAAGAAAGAACCCATCAAGCCAACCGGTGAGCCCTCGGAGGCAGATAGCAATTGCTCGTTGAGCCGAGACAAATTTTGCTGGCAGATGAATATATTGCCACCGGCCGCTTGGCCGGGGCTATGGGTAGATTCCCATGGTGCGGTAACTGGTGTAGATTTTTTCAATAGCAATGGCCATGGCGGCGGTACGATAGTTATCAATAATATCTTTGGACCAGTAGCGTTCACGTATGTCCTGAAACGCTTTGCGCATGGTGTCATCGAGTCCGGATCGGACCAGCGCGATTTCATCCGCGCCCTGGCTGAGCTTGTCCACGAGATCCTGCGGAACTTTTCCACCGGAGGCTTCAATAGCTTTTATCAAAAGCTGGCTCTGGCCTTCTTCATATCTTCGGTTCATGCGGCCAAACCGGATATGCGAAAGGTTTTTGATCCATTCAAAGTACGAAACCGTCACCCCCCCGGCATTGAGATAGACATCGGGAATGATGACAACCCCTTTTTCCTTTAATATCGTTTCGGCGGCAAATGTGACCGGTCCATTCGCGGCTTCGGCAACCAGTTTCGCCTTAATTTTGTTGGCGTTGCCTTGGTTGATTACAGCCTCCATGGCGGCGGGAATAAGAATGTCGCATTCCATCTCCAGAAGTGATTTGCTGTCCTCAAAGTATTCTGCCTTGGGGTACCCTTTCACCCCGCCTTTGTTTTCGATCTTATATTGAAAAACATCATTCACATCCAGGCCGTTGGGGTCAACCAGGGCACCATCCCATTCCAGGATAGCGACGATTTTTGCGCCGTCTTCTTCATTGAGAATGTTGGCGGTGTAGTAGCCGACATTACCCAATCCCTGGATGATCACTTTTTTTCCTTCCAGGGAGTTTCCTTCCATTTTAGCCAGTTTGACATCTTCAGGGTGGCGAAAAAATTCCCTGAGACCAAACACTACTCCCCGCCCTGTTGCCTCCACCCGCCCGCGAATGCCTCCCATCGAAACCGGTTTTCCAGTCACACAGCCCATATGGTTAATATCGCCGGGATGGTGTGCGGTGTAGGTGCTAACGATCCAGGCCATCTCGCGCTGGCCGGTACCCATGTCGGGAGCCGGGACATTCGTTGCCGATCCGATGTAATCCTTTTGGATCAACTCGAAAGCAAAACGCCGGGTGATGCTTTCCATTTCGTCACGCTCATATTTTTTTGGGTCGATCAGGAGTCCGCCTTTGGACCCGCCAAACGGCACATCCACTAACGAACATTTGTAGGACATCAAAGCCGCGAGTGCTTCCACTTCATCTTGATTGACATTAGGGGCAAAACGGATGCCGCCCTTGGCGGGCAATTTATGGTCGCTGTGGACCGCTCGCCACCCGATGAAAGTTTCAATCTCTCCTTTGATTTTAACCGGGAACCGAACCTGATAAACATTGTTCACATTCCGGATATATTTAGCCATGCCTTCCGGAATATCCAGAGTGGCCATAGCCAAATCACAACTAAGGTTGACACTTTCCCTAAAACTCACTTCCTTATCAGCGGGTAAAGGCATATTCAACTCCCCTGGAAAATTTTTTTGAACCTACGCTTCAGTTCGTCCATTATGGCAGAGCAATGTGGTGCACTTTCAGGCCACGATTTTAAAGGAATCTCTAATTATTCAACACTTAGCCTCAGGCAATTCGCAGATCTCTTGGACTACTATTCGTGTCCAAAATTCATAAGGGCCGCTCATGGCCAAAAGCAATTTTTAGATAATGCCCCTGAAATGATATCCTGAAATCCTCTCAAAGTCGAGAGCGGGGAGCCAATAAAAGGCTATAAATCATAGATATTGAGGTTAGTAAATGAAACAGGAGCAGTTTAAGTTTTCAGTTTCGACACGGGGTCGCGGTATTTATTGCGTCAGCCGTGAAGTTTGCAATTGGGTGCGCCGACAGGATATTCAATCCGGTTTGTTAACACTATTTATCCCCCATACCTCGGCATCTTTGCTGATTCAGGAAAACGCTGACCCGGATGTTCTGGAAGATTTGAACCGGTTTTTTGACCGACTGGTTCCCGATGGCGATTCACTTTTTCAACACCAGGCGGAGGGTCCAGACGACATGCCGGCACATATCCGGTCCACGCTCACCCAGACCCAGCTGTCCATACCCGTGCAAGAAAATAAACCGCGTCTGGGAATCTGGCAGGGAATTTACCTATTCGAGCACCGCACCCATCCTCACAAAAGGGAAATTATTTTGCATTTGATAGGAGAATGAACCCCAAATGATGTTACCTTGGTCTTATTTCAGCAACATGCTGGTTGAGACCCGTAAAAAGAGATTAAAATGCCGTCATTGACCTTTTAAAATCCCTAGAACCATTGACAAATCGATATTTCCGAATTATAATTAACCTTGTAAGTCCATGAAAAACTAATAGACCGGCCCATTTTCCAAATTTTTATTCACTCATTCGATTCCAATGGCTAAATCCATGAACTTTTATTCCTCCGCACCTCACCCATAAAACAGATTCCGAATGCTCAAGTTCTGGATTTTAATTTTTCTCACAGTTTGTTTTCTGATCTCTTGCGGCAACGGCGATGATGATAACAGTGATGGGCCTGATCGCACCAAAATGGAGGAGGCAAAAAAAGCTTTTGAAGAAGAAAACTATGACAAGGCTAAAAGTTCCGTGGAATATTTTCTGGCGAAATACCCCAAAGATATTGACGCCTTGTATTTCTATGCGCAAGTATTGATCCAGACCAAGCAGATATTAAAAGCCCGGCAAAGAGCAAACGAAATTCTTGAAATCGACCCCACTTTGCCCGAGGCGAAGTCAATATTGGGCGAGGTCCATTTTAGACGTAAAGAGTTCAACGAAGCACTGAAATTGTCC
>JAPKCW010000013.1:0-20678 GCA_028822815.1 Nitrospinaceae bacterium
AACACTAATCCCTCATTCAGTGCTACCTGATCACCTGTTTTTAATCCCTCATTTTCCACCAGTTCCGGAACAACCGCCGCCTGATATTCCGTACCGCCAGAAACCAGACGAACCAAACCTTCCTCTCCCTGGCCCAGGATCGTGCCAATGCGGTGGGCAGGAGACTTTAATTTTTCAATGGCTTCCTCTAAAATCTTGATTTTAAGCGCATACTGCTGGGAAGATTGCTGAGCTTGGAACAGGGCATCCCTGAGATCAAGAATCTTTTCCTGTAACTGGGGTTGATCCTGGGTTTCATTTAAAACCTGATCGATCAACTCTACGATATGGGTTGGATCTCCCATGAATAAATCCTTTATTTTTAGTGAGAACTCTCAATTGTATGAACAAAATTTTTTATAAATCAAGTCAATTTTCTCAAAGGTTTAGTAGAGAAAACCCTGCCATTATATTAGGATGAAGGCTTCTATAAATTATTGTCCGAAAAAACTTTCGCACAATTTTTCCATATCCTGACAGGGCTCGGCAAACCCCCTGACCGGATATGGCCAACGCTCTCACCTTAAACGTGAAAATAATTTCTGACAACAAATTTCTGCTCCTATGATCTCAGCGAAAAATAAAGTCTCTATCGAAAAGTGCATCATCAGTTTCAGCCACAACAAATATTCCACCCGCAAAGAAGCGGATGCTTTGAGCATCTCCAAGGCAGAACGTGAGATTGCCGCCGGGAAAATTGGCATCAGTCATCTTATCCAAAGAGCTGAAAATGATGACATCGACCAGTTGAAATTTCTTTTTTTGATTCGGGGAATTCCCATCATGTGTTACGCGCTGGGCAACCTGTTGAACTCCAGCTTGCGCGAAATCGTGGTCGTTGGCTCCGAAGAAGTCAAAAAAGTTATGGACTGTTTTCTGGATATTGTCGGCACCTGCGGAAAAACCATCCAATTTGCCCAGGAAGATGCCCAACACCTCAACCTGGTTCATACGATGAACCTGGGCAGGGAACGGCTTTCCCTTTCATCTGATGAGCTGGTTCTCTTCCAACCCGGCGATCTGCCTTTCTTATATGATCTGGAAAAAGTATTGTCCTTCCCCGAAAACAAAAAACACAATCTGATACTTTGGCTGAATTCCCGGCAAAAGATGTTTCCGGATTTCGCAAAGAATCCAGATAGCGAGTTCGTCAAACGCAATTACCACTACCGGTCCCTCAATGATCAGTCAGGCGACCTGCAGGATCTTAAAGAACCCAATTTATATCCCATAAATTTTTCAATAATGGATTCGGATATCATTGACCACCTGCACTCTTCCCGTAAAGATGGAAAAATAATCGGTGCCGGCATTCAAACCGCCCTGAAAAACCCTCTGCGCCTGCTCAAAATTCTTCCTTATCTCATGAATCATCTGCGGACGTTTCGGCGAGATGTCCACCGCATCCGACCCGGCGACCCGTTTCAGTTCGGCATGTGCCAGAAAAATTTTCATAAAGGGGTCTCCCACTTGCTCGATACCCCCTTGACCACCACGGTGCATAACGATCCGGCTTTCGTTTCCGATGTCGATGCATTGGAAGATTGGGAAGATTTTGAGTCCCTCACCCATTATTCAGAAAAAACCCATGGCCAGGAAGGGCTGGAAATTATCCACCCATTCGGAGAAAGCTTGACCCGGTTTCGTGAAGAGGGCATGCCTAAGTTGAGGGCAGAGATTCGCATGTATCAGGATTTTCCTTCCTACATCAATTCTATTTATGAAACGCTCAAGATGAGTTACATTCCCTTTGATAGGGATGGCCAATACATCTCGCCCAATGCAGAATCGAAAGAAGTGGAATTCGCATACCGCTGGTATAAACAAAAATGTGAATTGCTGAAAAAGACTACCGCTCATGAAAACCAGCAACAGACCTAATTGGAAAGCCACGCTATCCACAAACCCAAGGCAAGCTTTCTGCCAACTGAAAATAACGCTATAATATAAGTTGCGGTTTTGTGTATAAAAATTCATCCCCCCTGACAAGCTGACGTCAAAATGCCAAATATGTGGCTGGAAAATAGTTTATTGAATCGAACCCGATTATCCGGGTTTATCCTTTTATCGCTGGGCATTCATTTTATAGTGGTGGTCGTGAACATGGTGACTCCTGCGCGAGAAGAAAAAATAAAGGGGCCTCCCCCTATCCAGGTGAGATATATCGAACCGGAAAAACCCATGGCCGCTAAAAGTGGTCGAATCATCGACACACCAAAGCCACCCAAAAAGACCGAGAAAGCCAGGACCAAAGAGTTGCTGGCAAAATTTGACAGCCGGGCTCATTCCAATGCCAACAAGAAAACTTCAAAAACTTATCAACGAAAAAAAACCGTAGTGCCAAAATCTAAAGGATCCATGGGTAGAACAGGAACCGCGCCTGCTCGAGAAAAGAGAATCGCACGCAAACCGAAAACGCGATCCATAATTGAGTCGAAAAAAAGGCCCTTACCGGAATCGGATATTGGAACAATTAAAACTGTTGCCAAGAAAAAACCCACAACATCCGCCGCCACTCCCAAAGCGGGAACAGGCAGTGTCTTGGCTCTTCTGGACGGATTTGATCCTGAAAAATTCGCATCGCTTGACACAGAATCCCTGGAAAACTCCGATGACGATGAACCGGTTTCTCTCGATACCACGGAAGTCAAATACACCTCTTATTTTGCGAGGATCAAGCATCAGATCGAACGGGTCTGGATTTATCCTTCCGATGCGGCAAAACGCGGCATCAGCGGCGATCTCAATTTGACTTTCAGTATTTCCAAGGACGGAAACCTTCTTGGAGCGCGCCTGCTGGATCGGTCAGGCTATGAAATTCTGGATATGGCCGCGCTCAAGGCCGTGAAGGAAGCGGCTCCCTTTTACCCCTTCCCGGCAACCATTCAACGGGAAAAATTAACCATCCAGGCCAATTTCATTTACACTCCTAACCTTGAAACCATCGCTCCCTGATTTGTCGTCACCATGAATTCTCCCCATCTTGCAGTTATTTTGCTTTCTCCTCCTGATAGCGGGTATTCCCTTACCCTGGAAAATAAAATAGCAGGCGTTCCTGTATTCAAACGCTTGCTCCTCACTTTGCAAAGAGCGGGCATCAAGGAGTTTCTGGTTTTATCCCGCCAGTTGGATGCACGAGAAATAGAAATCCATCGAAAGGGTATCGAAAAGGATTCCCGATTTAAAGGCCTCCTGCACTGGCATGACCGCGCCGAATTCTTTGCCCCGCCGAACAAGGAGCAGGCCAACGCGCTCACCCCATCCCAACCTTTTCTACTGGTAAACGGGAATCTCGTCACACACCAGAAGGTAATTCGCCGTTTCATGGAATCCGCAAACAATAATAAACTGGATGAGATTATCTGTCTGGCACTGGACGCGGAAAAGCCCGGTGGACTGTATCTGCTTCCCCAAACTAAATTTTCCACATTGAGTCATCGCAACGGGTCAGAAAATGACGAAGGTAAAGCTGAACGCATTGTGTTGTCGGCCAACACCAATTTCTGGGTAGAAGTCCGGGACAATGTCTCCGCCATGGAGGCGGAAAGAAAGCTGCTTCGCTATGGCAAAAACCATTACCATCAGTTTATGGACATATGGGTCAATTCCCTGTTTTCCGTTCACATATCCGCCATGCTGGTCAAAACCCCCGTCACCCCTAATATGCTGAGCTTGTTCGGAATGTTTATAGGGTTCCTGTCTGGCTGGTGCTTCGCGCAGGGGAATTATCTCGGCGGTCTGGCGGGGGGGTTGTTGCTGGCCTTTACAGCTATTTGGGATTGTTGCGATGGAGATGTCGCACGGCTGAAATTCCTGGAATCTGATTTTGGCGAGAAACTCGACACCATTTGCGATAATCTCATCAATGTTTTTATCTTCACAGGAATGATGCTGGGTGTCGCAAAAACTCAGGGATGGGGGCCGGCCCTCATCCCCTTCACCATGCTGGCCACCGGCGGCGGACTGATTTTTGCTTTTATCTATTTCCCTAAAGGTGGCAAAGGAAGTTTTTTTAAAGAATCCAGGATGTATGACATCATCCAGACTCTGGCAAGCCGGAATTTTATATATGTCATTTTACTATTCGCCATAGGTGGACATCTGGATTGGTTTCTCTGGCTTGCAGGCATCGGCTCTCTCATCTTCGCGCTAATGCTTTTTATCGCTAGACGCCAGACCATTAAAACAGTACTTTCAGATCCTTAATGGTTTTTTATCTTATGAATGAAAATCCTTCCTCTCCCCAAACCGAGCCCCAAATTCAAACCGCCGTTTTATTACTGCCTGCAAAATCCGATTGCTATTGGCAAAATCTGGCAGAGGTGCCCTTCCTGCTCAGGAACACGCTCACCCTGCAGAGAGCCGGCATCAAAAAGCTGATGATCTGGAGCGAAAACACGGATGCCTTTCAGCAGAAGCTCAAGCAGGACCCGCGTATGAATCTGGATGTGGAATGGATAGTGGACAACGCCATCGGGCTTCACGACACGCATGTCATGGTCCTCGATGGGTCCACCCTGCTGGAAAAGGCAGAAATCGTGGAAGCGATGACTCCATCCACCCAATATCAAACCGACGGGTTTCATTTCTTTCCGGAGGTACTTAAAGAAAAAAATCTTATAAAAGTCATTCCGCCACGCGAATCATCACGTTTAATCAACAAAGAAGATTTTCGTGTAGCTGAAGAACGACTTTTAAAATCCGTAGGCCTGAGCAACGATAGCCTGATGGATCGGCTGATAACGCGATTCATTTCCAGGCAGTTGACCCGCGTGCTTTTAAAAACCTCCTTAACCCCTAACCAGATCACTTTCCTGAGCCTGTTGATCGGCCTTGGCTCTGCATGGTGCTTTTATCAGGGTACTTTTTTTTCAGGCATAACCGGCGCACTCCTGCTTTTGGTCTCCGCCTGGGTAGATTGTACCGATGGAGAAATTGCGCGTCTAAAGTTCATGGAAACATCCTGGGGTGCCCGGTTCGACATCTACTGCGATAACATCGTTCACTTTTCTGTCTTTTTCTCCATTGGCATGGGTTTGTTTTTTGCGACGGGGAACTCTCTATATATACTCTACGGAGGGCTGGCAGTTTTTGGCAGTCTGGTCGCGTTTATGATCCTGAGCGGTTCCATCATGAAAAAAAAGCAGGCGGCAGGACAGGGAAAAACCTCCGAAACCAATCTAACAGACCAACTCGCCAACCGGGACTTCATCTATTTCCTGCTGGTCATGGCCTGCATCGAAAGACTCGATATATTCATCCTTCTCACCGCAGTCGGGTCCAATATATTCGCCATCTACCTAATGTACAAGCGTAACCGCTGGACTCAATAAGCAATAGTTCGTTAAGCCGAGCCAACCCATTGCTAGCCTTTCACGCTATTGCTCGTTGCCTGCCTCGCTAGAGACGAAGAAGTCTCGGACTTTATCCAGCTGAGTTGTTATCGGGCAGGGGGGCAATGAAGCGATGAACTGTTTTCCATAACCACGCCGGCTCATACGGGAATCGAGAATGGAAACCACACCGGTGTCGGTCTTTTTTCGGATCAAGCGGCCGAATCCCTGTTTCAACTGAATGATCGCTCGGGGGATCTGGTAATGCCTGAACGGGTCGATATTCTGCTTTCGCAATTCCTCAATGCGGGCTTCCGTCAACGGTTCTTTGGGAACGTCAAATGGAAGTTTGGTGATGATAACACTTTGCAGCGCATCACCGGGCACATCCACCCCCTGCCAGAAGGAGTTGGTTCCGAAAATTACGGAAGGTTTCTCTTTGAATTTTTTTAGCATCAGGCCGGTGGGCATGTCTCCCTGCCGGATGAGTGGAAACTGGAACTGTAACTCGTCCAGCTTTTCATAAACCTGATTGAGGAGTGCGTAACTGGTAAACAAGATAAAGGTTTTGCCGCCGGAAACCGCCACCAGTTCCCGGCATCTGTTAGCAATACCTTCCACATAAACACCCGTTTCATCACCCGGCTCGGGGAGGTCGTCGGGAACATAGAGCAGTGCCTGGCGGGAATAATCGAAGGGTGCATCCAAAGACAACTCTTCATCCGGCTGAAAACCAATTCGCTCTTTAATAAAATCGAATCCCCTGGAAGTGGTCAGCGTGGCGGAGGTCATGACCACCCGGTCAATCTTATCGAACACCTGTGCTTGCAGTTCTTCCGCCACATGAATAGGAACCCCGCGCAAGACCACACGGGGGAAGCGTTTTCTTTTAGCGATTTCTATCCAGTAGACATAGCCTCGCATATGCTGATTGAGGATGGCTGACAGAGTGTTGTTGAACTCAAAACAACGCTCGGCTGCGGCAGACGCATCTACCCGGTCCTCTTCCGAGTGCAGTCCCGCTTCCAAAGATTTCAATCCTTCCCGTAGAGCTTCCAGCGGAACATACACACCATTGTCGAGTACAGGTGGTTTATAAAACCGCAGGACCCGGTCGTCCTTGCCATACTCTTCCAGAAGGTGATTGAAAAAAGCATCGACCGCCTGGCGTACCGACATCGCCAGTTTGCGAAGATGAGGTACCGAATCGTGATCAATCCTGGCCAACAGCCCGCGTTTACTACGCGGATTATGAAGCCGGTCCAGGAAATAAAATAAATTGGAATTGGAAATTTCCAACCCCAGAAACTGGGTAGCCGCTTCTTCCAGGTTCTGTGCCTCGTCAAATACCACCGCGTCGAAAGCGGGAAGCACCGCTCCGGCGTTAGCAACATTGGCAAAAAACAAATGGTGGTTAACAATTAAAAGGTGCGCGCCGAACCATTTTTTCCGCGCCTTGAAATAAAAGCAGGACGAATGAGTTTCGCAGTTTTTCCCCAGACAAAGGTCTTTCTGCCTTCCCACCTCTTCCCACACCTGGGGAAAAACCTCAAAGGGGAGGTCGCTCCGGTACCCGGTCTCTGTCTCTCCGGCCCAGTTAAAAATGCCTTCCCATTGGTTTTCCTCGCTGGCCTGGGTGAACAACCCTGCCTGGGCCGACCGCTTCAACCTCCTGAGCGACAGATAGTTTTCGTTACCCATGCACAAGGCATAACGAAAATTAATCCCCAGCTTGTCGCGAAGGAAAGGGATATCGTGATTAAGAATCTGTTGCTGGAGGGTCTTGGTATAAGTCGAGATGACCACCTTCTTGTTGTTTTCCACCGCCCATAAAATAGCCGGGATGAGGTAGGCCAGGCTTTTTCCCGTTCCGGTTCCCGCCTCCACGATCAGGTGCCTGGCATTGCCAAACGCCTCTTCCACCGCATCTGCCATATGCATTTGCTGGGCGCGGTATTCGAACCCTTCCAACTGCGAAGACAGAGTTCCCTCTTTGCCTAGATAATTTTCCACCCGCTTTACTATCATGACTGTGCATGGTACGGGCACAATTTAAAAAGCGCAAAATTAAATTTTTGCTTCATTTAAAACCATCTTTCTTGTAATCCGATTTTCTTCCTTTCAGCGAGGTTGAATTGTCCGACTGAATTCCTATATAGTATATAGAGCAAATTTAATCGGAGCTCCTATGAAAAGCCTCTCCCTCAGTATCGTTCTCACCCTGTTTTTTACATCCACTATTTGGGCCCAGGGCCCCGATGGAGCCAAACAACGAAAATTGCTACGAACCGCACAGTTTGTGCTGGAAGAAATTCAAAATTCCCCCGACAGCAAGATTCCCGGAAACCTGATCGCTAAGGCCAAAGCTATTATTGTCTTTCCCACCATGGTGAAAGCCGGTTTTTTTGTCGGTGCCCGATACGGTAAAGGAGTTGCCTCAATGCGAGCCAAAGAAACCGGAGAATGGGGAGCTCCCGCTTTTTTTTATACCGCTGGCGGAAGTTTCGGTTTTCAATTCGGCGCAGAAGCAATAGACCTGATCCTGCTCGTCATGACGCAAAGAGGACTGGAAGGACTGCTCAACGAAAAGTTCACGCTGGGAGGAGACATAGCGGTAGCGGCGGGTCCCGTTGGCCGTCACGCAGAAGCGTCCGCCGATGTTTTCATGCAGGGAGAAATTTATTCCTATTCCAGAAGCAAGGGCCTTTTTGGCGGAGTTTCCGTGAAAGGCACCATCATCACTTCCGATGTCGATGCCAATCTGGCTTATTATGGCAAACCTCTGACGGCAGAAAACATCCTGCTTTTCAATCAAACTGGAGAAATTCCTGAATCAGGAAAACAATTCATAAGAATTTTCAACCACCTGGCCCCCTACAAAAAAGGGAAATAGCATTTCGCTAATCTAGCACCGAAGCAAAAGGTATGTGTAACAGGTGGTGTCTGGGATGCCCAGTGAGTGGGAAGGCGGGCCCCAAAGAGTTTTTCTAAAGATTCAACACTTATTTAATATCCGCGACACAGCGAAAACCCATGGCTTCGGTCCGGTATTCGGGCCAGAGTGAGGTTCTTCGAGCCGAGCGCAGATACTCCCAACCGTTCAGCCATGACCCTCCCCGTGTCATCCGGTATAGACTGGGAAGGGGTCCGGGCGGATCCTTCCTGGGACTCTGCCGGTAATAGCTGAGGTTGAACCAGTCTTCTACCCATTCCGCCACGTTACCCGCCATGTCATGCAATCCGAAAGGGTTGGGCGGAAACGAGCCCACCGGCGCGGTCAACGCGAATCCATCAGTGATATCGGGAGTTCGGACCTCCTCATTCGAACACAGGCTGTCGCAGAAGTTTCCTGCTGTCGCGGTCACTTTGTCGCCAAAATAAAACTCGGTTTGGGACCCTCCGCGTGCGGCATATTCCCACTCCGCTTCTGTGGGAAGTCTCTTGCCGAGTTTTCTGCAATACTCATTGGCATCGGGCCAGTTAACCCGTTCCACGGGAAGCTTGGCTCCAACAAACCGGGAGGGATTCCGGCCCAGGGTGGCCTGATACTGGGATTGGGTGACTTCATATTTATCCATCTTGAAGGGAGAGAGGCAAACTTCGTGCACGGGTTTCTCGTCCATGTTTTCTCCCTCACTCCCCATAATGAAACAACCTCCTTCAAGCTCCACCATCTCGACCTCATCTGTCCCGACACCGGAGGCGGCGATGATCTGTTTTTTTATTTCTGCCAGCCGGATCACCATTTTTTCATGAATCCGGGGCGGGACACCAATATACTGTATTCGGGCGTTGTTTTTGGGAACCAGTTTTATTTTCCCGGCTTTTTTAAAAAACAGGCGGTAGTGCGGGATCGGATCAATCACCGGGCCTGTTAGAAATTTTTCCGCGACGTCGTTCTCCGCGGCATCTACATTTTCCGGAATCATCATTACAGTTTCATCCACCAGCTCGGCTTCCAAAGGTTCCGATTCACCCTTCAGATGAACCAACACATTTCGTCCCCTGGTGATTGGCATGGCCAGAATACGGGTGACCAGTTTTTCAGCCTCAGCGTATTGCTCTTTCTCGAACTTAATTTGGCCCAGGAACATCAATAGACGGTAATTTTTAGGATCGAGTTCCAAGGCTTTGGCGAAGGCCTGCTCCGCGATTTTAATATTGCCGGTCTTGAGGGCGCTATCTCCCTGCTGGATCAATTCGTTCAAATCGGCAAATGAATTTTGTGGCAGGAAACCGAAAATAAGAATACCTATTTTTAATAAAATGTTTGTGGATTTTTTATCCATAATCTCAGGCACCGGATTTTCCTGAATTGGATTGGGGTATTCTCGTATTTTGCCACCATTCCAATAAAAAGACCAGAGTTTCAAGGTCACCTTCTTTTCCACCATTTTCTACCGGCCCCCTACAAAAAAGGGAAATAGATCGGGTAATAAACCCGCCCCAGCTACGCTCCACCACCCCCACGATACAACACCCATATAATTTCAAAGCAAAAGGGCCTAGTCAAAACGACTAAGCCCTTTTGCTTTGAGGGCAGTTCAGAAAAATGCAGGCCCTTCGCCACTGAACTCTTTGAAGCTTTCAAGCTTCTATGGGTTCGCGTTGTCCTTATTCCCAGGAAACGGTTTTAAGGGCCCGGTCCACGCGTTTTTTGCCCCATCTTTTCGGCTTTGTGGGGGCCTTCCCCGGGTTTTACATCGGTGCCAATCCCCGCCTGGGTCATGTCCACACGACCCTGCTCGTTTTCAAGATAGACTCCTTTTCCGCTCAGCAGGAGTACCTGGACGAATTGGTTGTCATGTTAGCCCCAGAACCGGGTTCCGCGAACCCCGATCACCCCCAGCGGGGTCTGGACCTTGAAATCCATTTTTCTACGAGTATCAAGAAGGTTCGCCACGATCGCGTGGAACGCGCCATCTAGCAGTTTCAAGGTGGCATGGGTTCCCTCATCACCTTCACCGTGATGAAACTCAGCAATGGAAACATCGGTATTCCCACCAAAGGTAATCACGTTGCCATCATGGAAACGAATTTCAAGACGGGCCTTGGCACCGGTGTTGATCCGATCCTAACGTAGACCCTCGCGTTTTTTGTCAGCACACGCGACAGACCGTTGTTGTAGGCAGTAGACTGCAACTGGACACGCGTGACCGTGCCGACAACCATCAACAGGATCAATGAAAACAAAATAAAACCTCTGACGCATCCTGTGATGACGATCGATCCCCAGTGTTCGCCGTGAATGGTTTTTTCGTTCATACGTCGGACCTTTCTTAACTAAGTTATCTACCTTAATAAATTATACCACTTTCGATTTTAAAGCATCCATCAGCTATTGAACGCGTTCGCGGATTTTGGCGCTCAGGATGTCCAGCGTAATGACCACGATAGCAATGGCGAGCAACGCCGTTCCCGCCTCGTTGTATTTGAGAAGGTTGATCCACTGCTGAAGCAAAAACCCGATTCCCCCGCCGCCTACAAATCCGATGATCGTTGACATGCGCACGTTGATATCCCAGCGGTAAAAACTGAGTGCCAGAAATGGCAAGAGCACCTGCGGCAGAACGCCAAAAAAAACCACCTGCACCGGTTTGGCTCCAACCGCAGTGATCGCCTCTACCGGTCCTTGGTCAATGCTCTCTATCTGCTCCGAAAATAATTTTCCCAAAGACGCGATGGAGTGCAGTCCCAACGCCAACACCCCGGCAAAAGGACCAATGCCCACCCAGACCACAAACAGGATCGCCAGGATCAGCGGTTCGATGGATCGCAAAACATTCAGTCCGGTGCGCACCACATAATAAATAATAGTACCCACACGGCTTTTCGTCATGAGGTTGCGCGCACCGAGAAAACTCAAAGGCACCGCAACCAGCACTCCTAATGTGGTCGCCATCAACGCCAGAAAAACCGTTTCCACCATTTTGTCGAAGGTCAGGCTAAGCGTCTCACTGGCTTTCCACCCCCCGGCTTCCCAACTCAATACCGCCCTCACGGTCTGGCGAAGACCACGCGCACTGGGCGGCACGGTGATATCTTTCTGGAACGCGCCGGATGAATCGGTCGAAAAAGTTCCCAGAGGAAACTCCTGCTCAATGGCATTGACCCAATATAGTGTTCCGGACTCCTCCGGTTTCATGTTCAGGCCACGAACGGTCAAGGTATCCGAAATCTCACCCGACTGGCGCGATAAGACTAACGCAGGTTTCGTGCCTTCATGAACTTGAGGAATATTTGTTTTTTGAGAAAGGAAAAACCCTGCTTCAACGATTTGGGTTTCCTTCTCACGGGTCAGCAAGTCGGGTTGAGCCAGTTCCTTGACCAGCGGTGTGACAAGGTGGAAGTCGCGGAATAATTCGCCCAGGTCAATCTCCGTCACCTTCCACCCATAGCTGTAAAGGGACAACACAGCCAGGATGATAAGCAAAAACTTTGTTTTGGCGTAAATGGGTTGGATGGGATACCTCCTTCCGCTGGGCCCAGCCAAGCGGCCGGTGGCAACTGGGCAAGAGCTTGATTGTGCCGAGACAACCCTTTGCTCGCCAACAAAAGCTATCGCACACTGGCCCCACGCCTAGTGGTCAGTCGAGTTCGAATTCTTCTTTCCAGTTGCTATCTTCTTCCAGCGGTTTCTGCTCTTTTTTATCGAGCACAAAATTTTCCAGCACAAGAGTATCCATTTCCGTACGCATGAAACAACGGTAAGCCTGTTCCGGGGTACAGACAATGGGCTCTCCGCGAACATTGAAGGAGGTATTGATCAAAACCGCACATTGCGTGGCTTTTTCAAATTCGCGGAGCAATTCATAGAATTTAGGATTGGTTTCGGCGTGAACCGTCTGGATGCGGGCCGAGTAGTCCACATGTGTGATTGCCGGAATCTGTGACCGGGGAATGTTCAGCAAGTCGATGCCAAATAATTTCTTTTGTTCTTCGGTCATTGCAATGCGTTTGTCTTCACGCACCCCCGCCACCATCAGCATATAAGGACTTTCGCTGTCAATTTCAAACCACTCCTGAACCTTTTCTGCCAGAACTGCGGGAGCAAAAGGACGAAATGATTCGCGATATTTAATCTTAAGGTTCATCGTCGACTGCATTTCAGGGTTACGCGGATCGCCGATGATGCTCCTCCCTCCTAACGCGCGCGGGCCAAATTCCATCGGCCCCTGAAACAAACCGACTATCTTACCGGCTTGCAAATCTTGCGCAACCGCTGGGGCCAGTTGAGGATCATCATAATATTTATAGGGAATGCCCTGCCCGTCTAAAAATTTCCGGATCTCATCTTCTTCAAACTTCGGGCCGAGAAAGGCTCCGCGCATCGAATCTTTGCCATTGGTCGCTCTTTCATTTCCCAGCATCTGATGCCAGATACTGAGCGCAATACCCAAAGCGCCTCCCGCATCTCCCGCCGCCGGTTGAATCCAAATCTGATCGAAGATTTTTTCTTTGAGAATCTTGCCATTACCCACGCAGTTTAAAGCCACGCCTCCCGCAAGACACAGATTTTTCATGCCAGTAAGTTCCCGGATGTGACGTGCCATTTTAATCATGATCTCTTCAGTCACCTTTTGCAGGGAAGCCGCGATATCCATTTCTTTTTGACCAAGCTGAGTTTCGGACTTGCGGGCAGGATGACCGAACACCGAGGCAAACTTGTCATTGGTCATCGTCATGCCACCCAGATAATCGAAATACTCCATGTCCATTCTAAAAGAGCCGTCCTGCTTGAGATCAATCAGGCGGTCTAGGATAAGGTCCGCATATTTAGGTTCGCCATAAGGAGCCAACCCCATAACTTTGTATTCGCCGCTATTGACCTTGAAGCCGAGATAATAAGTGAACGCTGAATAAAGCAGGCCGAGGGAATGTGGGAAATGCAGTTCCTGCAACAACTCTATTTTATTGTCCTTGCCCTGGGCAATACTGCTGGTGGCCCATTCTCCCACCCCATCCATCGTAAGAATGGCCGCCTCCTGAAACGGGGAGGGGAAAAACGCACTGGCCGCATGCGACTCATGATGCTCGCCAAACAGGACCGGCCCCTTATAGTCCAGGTCTTTGCGGATATTGGCCCGGGTCCATAACTTGTCTTTCAGCCAGACCGGCATCGCCGATAAATATTGCCGCAGACCCTTGGGAGCGATACTCAGATAAGTTTCCAGAATGCGTTCGAACTTGACGAATGGCTTGTCATAAAACCCGACATAGTCCAAGTCAGAGGTCTGAATGCCTCCTTGCTGAAGGCAGAACTCCACCGCTTTTTGGGGAAACGACGCATCGTGCTTCTTGCGGGTGAAGCGCTCCTCCTGTGCCGCCGCAGTGATCTCACCGTCTCGCACCAGGCACGCCGCCGAGTCATGATAAAATGCTGATATTCCGAGAATGTTCATATTAGATAGATGAAAAGTTAGTGGACTAGCCCACTGCCGTGGGAGGGAATTAGCAAAGGCTTGATTGAGCCGAGCCAACTCTTTGCTAGCCACCCCTTAGCAGGGGAGGCAGATAGCAATGACCTGTAAAGCCGAGAGTATCGTTGTTAACAGTGAAAAGCTATGTTCGTTTCCTCAAGGCGTAGCCTTGTTGCCAGTCGGCCCCACGCCTAGTGGCTGGCGCTGGTCAGCCAGAGCAACCAGAGTCCGGCAAAAAGAACCGCCGCGTTCAATTTGACAGATAAAGAATGTAGCATCTTGAAGCGGGCTTCCAAGTCAGGCTTTTCGACTTCGGAGGCATCTTTCAATTTTTCTTTAAGGATTTTCGCTCTGGGGTTTACTCCTAAACCAGCGCTCGCCGTTCCCAACATCATGATTCCCCAAGCGCACCATTTAAGACCTGCTGTTTCCGGTCCAGTTAGCAGAAGCGCCGCAAACACCAAAACGCCGCACACATAACCGATCATGTAGTACCGAGGAAAAATGATGCCGACCAGTTCGCCTGCTTTTTCCCGCTCCAGGGTTTTAAAGACTACGGGAGCCACAAAGAAGGAAAAAAAGATAATACTTCCAATCCAGCAAACCAGACTTAACAGATAAATAAAATTTATTAACGTGGAACCCATTGTTGATTTTTAGTATTTGTTTTCTTCATCCCTGGTCGGAAATGGATTGGATTTCATCAATAATTTTTTGCGCCGCTTCTCTTGGATCTTTAGCATCTCGGATAGGCCTGCCGACAACAATGAGGTCCGCCCCGTCCTCTATAGCTTGGACTGGTGTTGAAATTCTGCTCTGGTCGTCCCCTGCCACATCGGACCATTGCGGACGGATCCCCGGAACCACAATTTTGAATCCCTCGCCGCATTTTTGTCTGACCAGTTTTGCTTCCTCTCCTGAACAAATGACCCCGGCACATCCCGAGTTCTGCGCCCTGACCGCCCGATCCAACACCAGGACCGCCGCGTTGATATCATCACGAATGCCCAGACTCGCCAAGGAGGAAACGCTGGTACTGGTAAGCACCGTTACCGCCAGCACTTCCAGACCCGAACCCTTCACCTCATCGGCCGTCTCAAGAATGGTTTCCCCCTCGGTTGAGTGAATGGTGATATACCGGACTCCCAACTTCTCAGCAGATCGCAACGCACCCCTTACCGTAGTTGGAATATCGTGAAGTTTGAGATCAAGAAAAATACTTGCCGAGGAATGGTCCTGAATCATTTTGACCACATCAGGACCTTCACCAATAAACAGCTCCAAACCCACCTTGAAGCAACCGACCACGCCTTCCAGCATTTTGACGTAACGCTCCGCTTCTTTTTTCCCTGGAACATCCAGAGCAAAGATCAACCGGTCTTGAGGGGTCATGAGAATAGCATCATATTACAGAAGTGATCCAGCGGAACGAGTATATCAAGATTCTACCTCACTCATGATGAAAAATACTCTCGGGGAAACGCGTCATGACCGAATGATTCCTGATGTCCGGCCTCTTGGAGTCCAACTCCCGCCCAGCCAGTTCCTTTAACATCATCAGGGGCACGTTTCCTCCGGCAGAAATTGTATGCACAAAACCACTGCCAAAACGTAGGTTCACATCGGTGAAGAAAAATTTTCCGGAATTGTCGCGTAGTCCCTGAATTGTACAGGGTCCTGTCAAACCCAGTTTGGCTCCAAGCGCTTCCACTCTATCTATGATTCCGCCATCCATATGGATACGGCTCACCATTACCTCTCCACCACGAACTGCCAGCCGTTCACGCGGAACAATCAAGCGAGACGAGCCTTGCTGGTCAAAAAAACAATCCACGCTGAATTCTTTTCCATCGATTCGTTGTTGAAACACATGATCGGGACATTTTTTCATGTAAAAATCCAGGTCGCTATCGCTTTCCAGAACAAACTGGTCTTTACTGCCTTCGCCCCGGCGCGGCTTGGCAATAAGAGGAAAAGTAGATTCTATCTTCCCCGGCAAAAATGTTGACGGGGTGTCGAACCCTTTATCTTTTAAAAACTCATATAGTTTCCATTTATCGTGGCAGATTTCGATGGCACGGTTTGCGGGTATCCACAAACGGCAACTGGCCGCTTCCAGTTCGTGACGATGGTCAGCCATGAACTCGATGGACTTGTTGGTCAAGGGAATCAGAATCGTTTCGCTTTCGCAAAACCCGAGAAGCGATTGCAAGCACTGGGAATCTGAAAAAAGCGGTAAAACCTGCGAGCGATCTGCTGCTTTAAAAGAAGGCGCAAGCGGATCGCTATCCACACAGATCAACTCAACGGACTGCGGGAATGCAGATTTAGCCTCCTGAAACGCCTTGATAAGGGAAACCCTCCAATGCGGGGCCAGAAAAAGGATTTTTAAAACTTCCATATTGGTTAGTAACTACTCAGATGACTTATTTGGTTGAGAATCTTTGCCGATGCACCCCAGATTCTGTGGTGTTGAAACCAGTACATCACACCTTCGGGCTTGCTCCCAACATCCCGTTGTTGCGTTGAAAGCAGAGAAGTGAAGGGCATCTCCAAAACTTCTCCCACCTCATTCTCAGCAGGCTCATACTTGGGGGCCGAAGGCAAAACCGAAACAAAAGGGGTAATTTCAAAACCTAACCGTGTCTTGACAACAGGAAGCTGCCCCAGCACGTCTTCGGATTCAACCTGAATGGCAAGCTCTTCCTCGGTTTCTCTAAGTGCTGTGGCCAGCAGGTCATCATCCTGCTCTTCAAACACTCCGCCGGGAAAACTCACTTCTCCCGCATGATACTTGAGGTGCATAGCTCTTCGGGTCATAAGCACATGGGTTTTTTTTGGCTTGGGATAAAGTAGTACCATCACTGCGGCCCGCTGGGGATGTGGGAGAGTCGTCTCCCGCACCAGGGGAAAGTCGTGCTGCAGTTTATGTTTGATTAAAAACAGATCCATAGTTGTGCCTTTTTTAATCTATCTACCAGACCTTTTTGTATTCTTCGATGTCGAACCCAACGGTAACTTTACGTTTATCCACCGCGATCGGACGTTTGATCAACATTCCGTCGGAAGCAAGCAAATCTAAAGCCTGGCTTTCGGTCATGGTTTTCAGTTTGTCCTTGAGCTTCAACTTCCTATATTGGCCTCCGCTTGTATTAAACAGCTTTTTCATCCCTTTGGCTTTCATCGCCGCTTTTAGGACCAGCTTTGGCGGAGTTATTTCGGTTATATCGATCAATTCAAACTTAACCTTCCTGTTTTCCAGGAACCGGATCGCCTTACGGCAAGTTCCGCATTTACTATAAGAATATAGCTCCATCTGAAAACCTCCTTCCACCCTCTAGCGAGGGAGGCAAATAGCAAAAGTTTGTTGAGCCGTCAACATGGTTTGAGTGCTGTAAAAATCATTGCTCATTTCCTCAAGCCGAGAGCATCGTTGCTAGCAGACGTGATATTCTACCTTAGCCTTTACCCGTACCGGGCATGAAATGTATGGTGGGGGATACCACGCGTGCCCCGAAGGGATAAAAAGCTATTACTAGTTGCCACCGGCCGCTTGGCCGGGCCAGGTGGTACAATATATAGTGGGCTGGGTTTTAGAGTATACCAAACATGGTATAATTTCACTTTACAATATCTCATGATTGGGATAATCTTTCTGCCAACATACAAGCCTCAAAAGGTCCGATAATCCCAAGAGCCAAACCAAGTTATGTATCTGAAAAATTTAGAGCTAGAGGGTTTTAAATCATTTGTCGACGCTACCAACCTGGAGTTTAAAAATGGTTTTACCGCCATTGTCGGCCCAAATGGTTGCGGGAAAAGCAACGTATCTGACGCGATTCGCTGGGTCATCGGCGAGCAAAGATCCAAAACTCTACGTACCACCCGCATAACAGATCTCATTTTCAATGGCAGTAGTAGCCGAAAACCGGTGAACCGGGCGGAAATTTCCCTAACCTTGGCCAGCGTACCACCGGGAATCCGGATTGCCGGGGTTCCCAATTCTGCTGAAGATGTCAAAGTCACCCGTTGTTACCATCGTTCCGGCGAAAGCGAATTTTATATCAACCAGATTCCATGCCGCTTAAAGGATATCACGGATTTCCTGATGGACGCGGGTATCAGCCCGAAGGTATTGACCATTATCGAGCAGGGCCATATTCAGGATATCATCACTTCCAAACCGGAAGACAGACGGATCCTGATTGAAGAGGCGGCAGGGATCCTGAAATTCAAGCACCGCAAAAACGAAGCCATCCGCAAGCTCGACAGCTCGCGCCAGAATCTGGAACGGATAGCAGATATCGTTCAAGAACTGGCCCGGCAGGTAGAATCGTTAAAGCGTCAAGCCGCCAAGGCAGAACGCTATAAAAAATACAAATCCGAGATTAAGCAACTGTCCCTGAAACTTTTCTCCGTCAAAGTCCGCCGTTACCAAACGCAACTGCAAACAATAGAAGCAGAGCTAAAAGAGCAAACCCAAAAGAAAACCGAGTGGAGCGCCCGCCACGCCACCTTCGAAAACCAGATCGCCCAACTCAATATAGAAATTGAAGAATCGCTGGGACGGTTGAATGAAGCTCGCGAAACCATTCATCAGCTGAACTCCCAAATCGGAAGCAACGAACAAAATGCTGCTTTCAAAAAAGAACAGAAATCAGAAGCGGAAATGGACATCGAATCCGCGACAGGGGAAATTTCCCAAATGAAAGGGGAAATTGACGGCCTGACAAACAATATCGAAAACGAAAGGCAAAGGCTTTCCACCACCTCGCAGGAAATCAACGAGCAGGAAATTGTGCTGGATCAGCGTAAAACTGAAAATGAGCAGAAGCGAGAAGCTTTACAGAAAATTCAGGAGCAAGTTCTCAACGGAGAAAAAAACGTTCTCAATTTATTCCAGCAAACGGCGCAAGCGAAAAATCAGATGACCGCTCTCGAAACCCGCGTTCACGGATTGGAAGCCCACCAGGAAAAACTTCTACCGGAAAAGGAAGAAGTCCGTTCCCAAATCCAGGAAAACCTGTCGGCGCTGGAACAGGAAAAAACGGAACACCAGCAAAAGGCCGAGGAGCTTACGCGTTTCAAGGAACACCAAGAGGCCTTGCGTCAAAAAACTACCGAATACTCCAAACAACTCCAAGCTGAAATGGACCGTCATAACTCCAAAAAGGAAGACTATTTTCACAAGGCTTCCTTGCTGAGTTCATTGGAAAAACTGAGGAACCAGTTTGAGGGATTTCAAGAAGGCATCAAATCCCTTATGGGCAACCAGAACAACGAACGAATTCCGGGAATCCGGGAAGTGCTGGTCGATGTTTTGGAGACCCAGCCGGAATATGAAGTGGCTATCGAAACGGCCCTGGGTGAAAAACTCCAAAGCGTTATTGTCAATTCCTATTCGGATTCGATGGAGGCCATCGGCTACCTTAAGAATCACCAGTCCGGTCGAGGCTTGTTCGTTCCTCTCAATCCGAAATCGGTTCCCTCCGCCCCCCTTCATTTGAACGGCACACAGGGAGTCGTGGGCAAAGCACTCAATTTCATTGAATGCCAGGAAGAGTATAGACCGGTAATCGAGTTGTTACTGAAAAGTGTTGTCATCGTTCAGGATATGGATGTGGCCCTTCACCTGCACCAGGACCCAAATTTTCATGGAACCGTCGTCACCTTGAACGGCGAAATGATTGATGCCAACGGATTCGTTACCGGAGGCTCATTGAAAAATGAATCCTCAAGCCTGCTGGCACGAAACCGTGAAATGGAAACGCTCCGCGATAGTGTCAACAAACTCAAAGAGGGATTGGATGCCTCGCAGGAAAACATCGAAAAGAAAAAACAAGGCTTTGCCGAACTTGAGGCTAGCCTGAGACAACTGGACCAACAAACTCTTGCCGCAGAGATCGAAACGAACAATAAACTCAGCGATCTGGAACAATTACGTAAAGAGGCAGAGCGTCTTGCAAACAGAAGCTCCACTATAGACGGGGAAATTTCAGCCATAGACCACGAAAAAAATGAACTGGTCACGGAAAAATCCTCGCTGGACCAGGAATTGGCTTCTGCCGAGCAAAAAAGAAATCTGGAAGAAGAACTTTTAATCCACCACCGGGAAAAACTGGAACAGAGCCGGTCCGGCCTTGAGGAAATTTCATCCGAGATCAGCAGACTCAAAGTCCTGATCGCATCGCTGATCGGCCGACGGGAAAACACGCTTACCGAAATCAAACGGCTGGAGCTTCAACAGCAAAACCTGAAACAGCAGATTGAAAGACGCGAGGCGGACCGAATTTCCAACCAGAACAGAATCACTGAAATTGAAGCCGAAATTTTAACCTTGGAAAGCACAGTTCTCAAGCTTTCCCGGGAAAAAGACCAGTGGAGCGAAACGGCCGTTCAGGAAGAAGAATCACTGCGACAGAAGGAAGAGGATCAGAAGGGAATGGATCAAGACATCCGCGAACTGTCCCGAAAAATCCAGGAGATCACCGAAACCCTCTCTCAGATAGAAATCAAGCGATCGGAAAACCGCCTACAAATCGTCCATCTGGAAGAACGTGCCTACGAAGACTACAACGCAACCCGGGAAGAATTGCAGTCGGCCTATGATGAAACCATCGATGAAAATGAAACTGACGGGCAGGTTAAAGAGCTCAAGGAAAAGGTAGCAAAACTAGGCGAAGTCAATCTGGCAGCACTTTCGGATTTTGAAAAAACCAACGAACGTTACACCTTCCTGAAAAAACAGCAGGATGATCTTGCCGAGTCAATCGAACTGCTTCATTTGACCATTGAAAAAATAAACCGCACCACCCAGCAACGGTTTCTCGACACATATGAACTGGTTAACGAAAACTTCAAGGAAATTTTTGCGCGCCTTTTTCAG
>JAPKCW010000014.1:0-20576 GCA_028822815.1 Nitrospinaceae bacterium
ACGAGATTATGGAAGTTTGAGCGTGGATCAAGCCAAACGATTGAAGGAAGTGGAATGTGATGTTGTGAAATGATCTCTAGCGTTTTCAAACCTTTTCATCAATGTCGCTACACCAGAATAACTGTTTTTGATGATTAATCAATGGGGCATTACCGATAAACCTGCTAAAATTGGTTTGCGGATATTCAGAATTGCAGGAGGAAGTCATCGTCCGTTTCCTCTTCCAGATAATCGGGCAACCGGGTTTTCTTATCAGTGAGAGCTTGGCCTAACTGGGTGGAACTGAGGCCGGTTGCTGACACAAGATTGGCCGCTTTGAGGTTGGTTTGATTGAACAGGCTGTCTTCATTGAATTGGGCTCCTTCAAGATTGGCATTTTCAAGATCGGTATATTGAAGGTTGCATTCCAGCATCCCCGCTCCAGACAGATTACAGTTTTTCATGCGGGCGCTTTGCAGGCAGGTTTCCTGTAGTTTAGCTTGGGTCAGGTTTGCTCCCTCCAGGTTTGCTCCTGTTAAATTGGAAAATTGAAGTTTGCATTGCTTGAGGTTGCTGTTACCAAGATCGATTTTTTGCAGTTTGGTTCCTCTTAAATCCGCTTGGGACAAATCCGGGCATACCTCAGGGTTCTTTTCCCTCCAGGCATTCCAGATGTCGACCCCTTGTTTGATGAGTTTTAGATGTTCTTCGTTGGCCATGAGTTATATTTTGGTTTGAATGTTTTTGTCAAAAGTATAATATATTTATAGGTTTTAACACGGATCCGCTTGTTAGGTTGGAGATTACATAAAAAATTCCATATAGACCATCCAGCCAATCACGGAAAGGACCAGGACTGCATAGCCGGTATGGACCCAGATCGTGAAAATGGGGTTTTCTCTTCGTTTCTCCTGCTTTTCTTTTTCTTTCATGATTTCCCCAGATAAAGCCGAAATAATACTATGGAAACGCAAATAATCCCAATGACAATCCTGTCCCTTCTGTAATGCAAATGAAGAAATTTTTAATAGCCTCCATAGTCCTCATGTTAGCTCTGTTTACTGTGCCGGTGTTTGCAGATGATTTTCAGGAAGGTCTGGATGCCGCCAACAGGGGGGATTTTGAAAGGGCTTTCGATATATGGGAACCTTTGGCAAAAAGAGGTAGTGCCCTGGCCCAATTTAATCTCGGGCTGATGCATGACAAGGGAGAGGGGGTTAAACGAAATTATAAAATGGCTGCGAAGTGGTACAAACTTGCGGCCAGGCAGGGAATCTCCTCAGCTCAGTTTAATCTTGGGTGGCTTTATAGTAAGGGTAAGGGAGTCCGGCAAAGTTTTAAAAGGACTGTCATGTGGTATGTTCGGGCCGCCAAGCAGGGCAACCCAGCGGCCCAATTTAACCTGGGCCTGATGTATGACATTGGGGAGGGGGTGACACCGGATTATAAAAGGGCGGTCAAATGGTACCGTTTGGCGGCAAAGCAAAACAACGCTCAGGCTCAATTCAATCTTGGCCAGTTGTATGAGTCCGGAGAACGGGTTACTCAGGATTACAAAAGAGTGGTCAAATGGTACAAGCTCGCGGCGGGAAACGGGAATGAGTTGGCCCAGTTGAAGCTCGGGACCCTGTTTGAAAAGGGGAAGGGCGTTGCAAAAAACCACAAGAAAGCCGCCAAGTGGTACAAACTCGCGGCCGGGCAGGGTAACGAAATCGCCCAGTTTAACCTTGGCTACATGTATAGCCGGGGCATTGGGGTCAAGCGAAATTATAGTGAGGCCGTCAAATGGTATCGGCTTTCAGCAGGACAGGGTAATGTCATTGCTCAGTTTAATTTGGGTGTGTTTTATGTCGAAGGAAGGGGCGTTCGCCAAAGTTTTTCCAAGGCCGCCAGTTGGTTCCGCTTGGCCGCAAAACGAGGGGATGCTGAAGCCCAGTTCCGTCTGGGGATGATGTATGAAGATGGAGATGGAGTTGAAAAAGATCCTGAAAAGGCGGTCAGGCTCTATCGGTTTGCGGCGGACCAAGGCCACGCTATGGCCCAGGGAAACTTGGGTTGGATGTATGTCAACGGAAATGGGGTCGAGGAAGATCTGGACGAGGCGGCGAAATGGTATCGACGGTCTGAGCAATCCAGCAAAACCAAACATAACCGGAACGGGGAACCTCTCTCGTCTCTTCGGTAAAGATTTAGTCGCCGGGAAGGCTCAATCCATAAATTTGATCAGTACGGTGGATTTTTACCGCATCAGCATACTAATCTTTGCCGCATACTCTTCACCATAAATTTCAAACATAGTACTGATATTTTGCCTTCTCAACGCTTCTTCAAAATTAGATTCTGAAGATGAATGAGCCTCAGGTTGAAGCGGGGTTTCGGTTGGTTCCTGAGTTTGTGTCAAATCTTCCATGATTTCTCTCCTGTCAAAAATCCATCACTATTTGTCTTATCGGTTAATAGAGCAAAACCTGTACCAATCTTGTGGTTGAAATAAAAAGCAAGAGCGTTTCACCATGCAGGCTTATAAAGTGTTTACGGATAAAGAGGGGTTAAAAAATGGCGTAAAACCCGTACAATGGAAGGAACCTCATTCTAAAATAATCCCCAATCGAAAAAACAGGAAGGTGGTTGAATTTGAAAAAGAACTGATTTCCGGGATGAAAATTCTCATTGTGGATGATACCCCTGCGAATTTGGAAATTCTGGGCCATATTCTGCAACGTAGTGGCTTGGAAGTATCCATTGCGCCCACAGGTGAAAAGGCCCTTGAACTTGTCAATCTAAACAAGCCCGATCTGATTCTGCTGGATGTCAGGATGCCGGATATAGATGGTTACGAAGTTTGCAGGAGGCTGAAAGCCGATGTGAACACCAAAGATATTCCCGTTATTTTTATCACCGTTATGGCAGGCACCGAAGACCTGGTGCGGGGTTATAATGTGGGCGGCATTGATTATATCGTCAAACCCTTTCACGAAGAGGAAGTCGTTTGCAGGATAACCACCCAGCTTAAACTCAAGAAGGCTCAGGATGCAGTCATACAACGGGAAAAGTTTTACCGGGTCATTGTGGAGAGGGTGCCCGACCTGATATTTCAACTGGACCCGGATCGAAAAATTATATTCGCCAATCCCGCGTTTCGCCTGCTGGGTTATGACCCCGACCAACTGGTGGGTCGGCCTGTCGGCGAATTGATCGAATCGGATAATAAAGAAAACCTTCTTGAAGATCTTGCCACTAGACATGTTGGCCCGCTGGCGATCACCGATCTTGAGGTGAAATTAAAAATCAGTGATGAGGTGAGCGAGGTAGTAGCAATGTCAACCCAGACAACTTTTGTTGATAGTGTGGGCCTTTGGAACGTTCCGGATGAGGACGTTTTCAAGAATAATGTGGATAAGAAGTTTTTAGGAACTCTTTGCGTGGGAAAAAAAGCGGTATAGATTTTTTCCTTCCCCTATCCCTTTTCTCAAATTGCACTTATTTATTTTTTTCTTGCCTGGACTTCTGCAGCATGGGCCTTGGCCCGTTTTAGCATAGCGGCCCTTTCCTCTGCGGTGAAATCTCTAGGTTGTGGAGCCGGTACATTGCCACCTGCCGGCTTGGGTGCAGGTGGTGGAGTAGCAGGCACCTGAGTGGTAGGTGCGGATTCATCAGGCGTATCAGTGGATTCTTCTTCCTGAACAGCCGGGGCCACCTCAGGGTTGGTCACAGGTTCAGCACTTTCTGCCGGCGGAGCCTGAGCCGCAGCAATTTTTTCTTCCTCCAGTTTTTCCAACTCTTTCTTTTCACGCTTACGTTGCTGGATTTCCATAGCACGAAGAAACGAGCTCTCATTGTTTGCCATTGTGGCTTTTGAACCACTATTCGTGCGAACGTTTACATTGAAATGAAAATCCCCCTTACTCATTGTAGTTTCTCCCTCACTATTTGAATCCACCTACAAAACATTTCCGTATCTTATAAGAAACCTTTTTAAAGTGCATGTTTATTTTATCGGCAAACATTATCTTGGCCCAATGTGCCATCGTGCCCTTTTACGCCCCGAATGGGGTATCACGCTGGCGGCGAATGAGCGGAGAATCTCCGCAGGTAACTAGGCCAGCTTTTACTGCGCTCAAACCGTTTTGGTGGCTTAATAACCTATTGCTGACTGCCTCCCTCGCTAGAGGGTGGTCAGCAAAACTTTTCGGCTGGGGTGAATTCTTTGCCCAGTGCTTTGGCGACTTCCGCGTGGGTTATAGCTCCAAGACAAACATTGAGTCCGGCTCTCAAGGCCGGGTCTTCTTTCATTGCTTTTTGATACCCTTTTTCGGCCAGTGCCAGGGCGTATGGAAAGGTGGCATTGGTGAGCGCGAAGGTCGATGTTCGCGCCAGGGCTCCCGGCATATTGGCTACACAATAATGGATCACCCCCTCGACTTCAAAGATAGGATCGCTATGTGTGGTCGGGCGCGAGGTATCGAGGACACCTCCCTGATCGATCCCGACATCGACCACGACCGATCCTTTCTGCATATGGGTTAGCATTTCGCGGGTAATGAGGCGCGGAGCTTTGGCGCCGGGGATGAGCACAGCGCCGATAACCAGATCTGCCGTACGGAGCGATTCCAGTAAATTAAACCGGTTCGACATCAGAGTTTTGAGCCGGCTTCCGTGAATATCGTCGAGATAACGAAGGCGCGGCAGGTTGATATCAAGCAGGGTGACCTGGGCTCCTGTGCCAATAGCCATTTTTGCGGCGTTGGCCCCAACAACGCCTCCCCCGATGATCACCACATGGCCGGGGTCGACACCGGGTACACCGCCGAGCAGAATGCCCCGTCCGCCATTTTCGCGTTCAAGATATTTTGCGCCTTCGTGTATGGCCATGCGTCCTGCAACCTCGCTCATGGGGATGAGAAGAGGCAGGGAACGGTCTGGCAATTGTACAGTTTCGTAAGCGATGCCGACGATTTTTTGATCTAGTAGAGCCTGGGTCAATTCGGGAGCCGGGGCCAGATGAAGATAGGTGTAAAGGATCTGTCCTTCGCGGAGAAGACTATATTCTTCAGGCAGAGGTTCTTTGACTTTTATGATCATTTCTGACTGGGCAAATATTTCCTGGTGGGAAACGATTTTGGCTCCCTGCTCCAAATAATCCTGATTGGTGATGCCGCTACCCTCTCCGGCCAAATCTTCTAACAAAACTTTATGACCCCGAATAACCAGGTCGTGAACCCCGGCGGGGGTCATCGATACCCGATATTCATCGGTTTTGATTTCTTTGGGAACTCCAACGATCATTTCAGCACTCCGGCTTGTTTCGCTTTTTGATTAGCTTTCTTTGGTATTATATAAGGAAAGCGAACAGGTGTTTGATCTTTTAAATGAAATCCTTTAAAGTACAGAAAACCCCGACAAACCATTATTGAGCTATTCATAGGAGTCATTCTCTGTTGGAAGAGGTCGTGAAAACTAAATTCGAGCAAACCATTCTGGCAAATTTAACGCCCGATGGGGAACTTCTGGATCTGGAGGATAAAAATATCGGGCCGGAAGAAATGCGCCTGCTTTGCGAAGCCGAAGACCTGTCTTCGGTGAAACAGCTTTTTCTCAGCCAGAACCAGCTTTGCGGGGAGTCGATAGAAATCCTCGGCCAGGTCAAAGGGTTGGCCGGGCTTACTTCACTTTACCTCAACAACAATATCATCGGCGATGAAGAGGCTAAAATTCTGGCCAACGCCGAATTATTGAAAGGTCTCAAATGCCTGATGCTGGAAGCCAATAATATCGGACCCCAGGGTGCCGAAACGCTGGCCAGTTCCCCCAACCTGAAAAACCTGGAGATTCTGTTTCTGGACTCCAATCCCATTGGTCCTGAGGGGGCTCGGGCCGTGGCCTGCTCAGAGCAACTGCCCCGGTTGCAGGAGCTCCATCTCGACAGTACCGGGACCGGCGATGAAGGAGCCTTGGCGATTGCGGAAAGCCCGCAATTAACCGATCTGAAAAAACTGTATTTATGCTCCAACAAAATGGGGGATGCCGGGGCCATTGCCCTGGCGAAATCTGCAAACTTGAAAAACTTGAATGTTCTCAGTATCTGGCGTAATGAGATCCGCGATGAGGGCGGTAAAGCAATTGCCCAGTCGCAAACTTTTATGAACCTGGAACGGCTCTATATGAGTCTAAACCTTATAGAAAGGCCGGTGCGCAAGATTATCCGCGGATCAGACCTGGCAAAACGTTTAACCACCCTGGTGATGGACTGAACCATGAGCGAAACAAAACAAGATTATAAATATACTTACAGCCGGTTCTTCAATATTTTTTTTCATGTTGGGGTGGTCTTCAATGTCGTTCTGGTAATCTGGATGATCCTGGTATTCACCGAGGTCATCTAGCCCTCACTCGGTTTGGCGGCTCGCCGGTTAGCGGATGGCGAGATACCATTTAGTCAGGATGTGTGGCGGGAACCCCAGTCCGAACAAGACAGCGATGAGGGTATTCCGGGCTGTGGTGAAAAGTATTCCTTCCTTGATCCAGCGCCTTGGGGAAGTATGCGCCTTTTCTTTTAAAAGAATAACCGGCCCCTTTTTTCTCAGGCGATGGTAGAAATCGAGATCCTCGCAAATGGGAAGGGGCGAGAAGCCATTCATGTCTTTGAAAACTTCTTTGCGGACAAAGAATCCTTGATCTCCATAAGCGAGGCCAAAATATTTGGAGCGGATGTTCGCTAGCAGGGCAATTAATTTGAGCGACCATTTACCGGATTCTATACAGAGCGTGAAGGCGCCGCCAATCCATTTAGGATTTTGCATGCACTGCTGCATTTTCCGGTAACTTTCAGGCTCGATTCGGCTGTCGGCATGTAAAAAAAGCAGGATATCCCCGGTGGCTTCATCGGCACCGACGTTCATTTGCAAGGCGCGACCTGCGGAGCCTGTGATGACACGGTGGCTAAACCTGCCGGCAATATTGCGGGTGTCATCGTCACTCCCTCCATCGCTGACGATCAACTCGTGAGGAGAAAGCTGCTGGAATTGTGTCAGAGTTTTTTCCAGAACCAACTCTTCATTGAGGGTAGGAACGATGATTGATACCTTCAAACCGGTCTATCTCCATAAGCAAAGTGCGGGGAAAGTTAAGCACAAAATGGGTAGAATTTCAAACCGCCTATGTCATCTGGATGAAAAATAATATAAAATATCAGGATCATACGATGTGTAATTTTGAGGGTTTCCCTCTGTCTGACGGGGGAAGGTGAATATGTTAGCCCATTTTATCGATTCAAGATCATTTCAATGCGGGTATTTTAAAGACCGGAAATCCCTGTTCGAGGAATACCTGCTTGAGGATGTCTCTGAGGTAGAGTTCGAATACCTGCTGGCTCACGGCATGCGTCATTTCGGAGATTATTTTTTCCGTCCCCGGTGCCAGGACTGCTACCAGTGCATTCCTATCCGTGTGCGGACCGATGAGTTCAAGCCAACCCGGAACCAGAAACGGGCTTTGAGTTCCTGCAAGGATGTTGAGGTTAGGATCGGCGATCCCAGATATACTGAAGAGAAGTTCCAGCTTTACCTCACTCACAAGAAAAGGTTTTTTTCCCTACAGGATGATGTGGAAGACAAACAAAACTTCAGGCTGTCCTTTTATGTCAACACACCCTTCGGAATTGAATTCGAATATTACCTTGATGGAAAGCTCCTTGGGGTTGCACTGGCAGACAAAACTTCCCAGTCTTTTTCTGCCATATACACTTTTTATCAGGTTCCCGACAACAAAATGAGCTTGGGAACCTTCAGCGTATTAAAGCAAATGGAATATGCCCTGCAAAACCGGATCAAATATTTTTATCTCGGTTATTATATTGCAGAAAATTCGTCCTTGGTCTACAAAGCAAGATTCAGACCCAACGAGGTCTATCTGGATAGGGAATGGCGCCCCTTCCGTAATGCTGAGGGCGACTTCCTCGTTCCCCAGGATAAGTTGCAATGGAAAAACTCCGACCATCTGGTCAAAGCCTCATCCTAAATGGAACTCACCTGACTGTGTGGGTATTGTTAAGCGGAGGGTGACAAATTCCCCCCGACGAATAGCCGGAAATTGAGTTGAATTGGAGCTCGGCAGTCCATATAATCTATAACTAACCACATCATCAAGAACGCATCTCGGAACTATGGGCAAAAAAAAATCCGGCAAGAAATCATCTGCCAAAATGAGTAAAAAGCGACTTTCATCCATTGCGTTGGGGGTTCTGGTCTGCGTGATTGTGGCAGGTGTTTATGTCGGGACCAAACCGAAGGCTCAGCCTGTGGCTCCGGCAACGGGTTTTTTGATTGAAACCCGTCCGATTATGTCCGATGCCGTGTTTACGGGGCGGGTGGCACAAGCCTACCGAATCGCCGCGGAAATTCCCAAGGTTATCGACAGCCTGTTTTGTTACTGCTACTGCAAAAAGAATCACCAGCATAAAACCCTGTTGACCTGCTACACCAACAAGCACGGCTCCAAATGCGATATCTGCCTGGGAGAAGTGTTTTACGCGTACGAATTATATAACCAGGGAAAAACCCTGGACGAAATTGTAATTGCCGTGGACAAAAAGTTTTACCGGCCTTTTCGAAGAACTTGAAATCGATTATGGAAAACGTAGTCCAGGATAAACCCATTAGTATTTATATTCCTTACACCTTTTTGGTTGCGGCGTTGTTGTCGGTATTCGTGGTGTCGCTCAACAAGGTGGAGTTAAAACCCTTTGAGACCGAATATCCGGCAGAGGCGTTTTTATCTCCCCAATTTGAACTGTCTTCGCTGGCAGGGGGGATGGTGAAGCTTTCCGATTATCGCGGCAAAGTGGTGTTCATCAATTTCTGGGCCACCTGGTGTGGAACCTGCGAAGTGGAAATGCCTTCGATGGAAAAACTGTACCGCAAATATAAAGACTTCGGCTTCGAGATGCTTACTATAAGTGTAGATAAAGATCAGAGCCTGATTGAGCCATTCATGAAAAAATTTAATTTAACATTTCCGGTATTGCTCGACCCTGATAGCGAAGTCGCTAAAAAAGTTTATAAGACCACCGGCGTTCCGGAAACCTTTATCGTCAATAGGGAAGGCCTCATTGTCCATAAAGCGATTGGTCCGCGTGACTGGGCTAACGACGAAACCCTGGAAGCTTTTTCCCAAATGGTGCTCGGGAGTTAAGCATGCAACCTTTCCGTCTTTTATCGATAATTTTTCTCCTCTTCCTGTTTCCAGTTCAGGAAACTTTTGCCCAAGGTGGAGGCCACAAGCCTGAGGAAAAAAAGGACGTTGCGGCAATGGACTCCATATACTCCGTCAAAGAGAATGACCCGCTTGCGGAACCTGCTGGTGATAACTTCGATAATGTATTTTCTCCTACCGACCTGTTTACCGCAGACGAATTAGTATCCCCCATGCCAATGGGTGATATGAAAATGGAGGGAGGCGAACATGCAGGGCATCAAGAGCCTCAGATTGAGCTTTCTCATCATGAACTGGTTTCATCATCCAGTAAAGGATTCGGGACAGCTGTCGGCATCACTTTGTTTGCCGGGCTAGTTTTTGCCGGTTTTACGTTTCTGCGACTGGGAGAATAATGGCTTAATGGCTAACGGACTTTCAAAAATTCTGCAAGACCGCTTAGGCCTTCATCTGCTTGAGTACGATATTTCCGAACATGCCAACTCCATAAAATACTCCTTGGGAGGAATGACGCTTACGGCCTTTACGGTTTTGGTCCTCAGTGGAATTTTGCTGGCACAGTTTTTTGTGCCCGACCCGGAACGTGCCAACCGAAGTGTACATTACCTGGTCGATCAGGTTTATCTGGGCTGGTACTTGCGGGGCATTCACTTCTGGGCGGCGGAAGTTCTGACCGTGACTATGACTCTGCACGTGATTCGGGTCTTTTTTACCGCATCCTATAAAAATCCTCGTGAAATAAACTGGCTTATAGGAATTGGCCTGATGTTGCTGATGGTGACCTTGTTGTTTACCGGCACGGTGATGAAATGGGACCAGGAAGCCTATGAAGCGTTGGCACATTTTCTCTGGGTGGCGGAGCAAATGGGGATTTTCGGTCTGCCTCTGACCGAAGAATTTGCGCAGGGAGTTCCGCTGTTAAACCGGATTTATATGGCCCATATATCTTTGCTACCGATTATCACCCTGTTGATGGTGGGTCTACATTTGTTCTACGTTAAATATCACAAGCTGTCGCCTTTGCCTGAATCACCAGAGAAAAGTGAAAGCATGCCTTTTACCCGGCACATGGCCTACCTCCAAAGAGCGGGAGCCGGAGTGTTCTTGTTGATCTGCCTGTTAGCGCTCACCATCGCCCCGCCGCTGGGAGAAGAACCGGTGCTGGGAATGGAAGTGACCAAACCGCCTTGGCAGTTCGTCTGGGTTTATGCGTTAGAAAACTTATGGGTTCCTTTACTGATTGTTGCTCCAGCATTAACTGTGCTGTTCCTGGTCTCCATCCCCTTCGTTGATCAAAACAAGGAAAGATACTGGAAAAAACGGCCCTTGGCCATGATGTTTCTGGTTGGATTCATCCTGCTTTTCACCTTCCTCATTATCTGGGGCAAAGTAACAACAATGACTCATTCGATGTGACCGGGAAGTGAGCCAAAAAATACCCGATGACTATTAACATATAAATTCTGACCAAAAAAGATTGCTGCCTTTGTGATGATGCGAAGGCAATCATTGAGTGTGTGCTCAACGATTATCCCGCGACCTTGAAGCTGATAGATATCGAATCCGATCCGGTCCTGTTTGCATCCTATAAGGAACGTATTCCGGTGGTGCGCCAATGGAGAGGAAAGTTTTGTTTACAAGACGCACGAAACCACCCTGCGGAAAAAACTGGACAAACTCGTATAATTACTTAATCCCGCCTGTGCCGGGATACAAATTTATGGAGCCTGAAAAATGGTAGAGAAGATCGCCCTGACCGAGCAGGAACTGGAAAACAAGTTAAAAGAGATGGCACCGGAATGGAAAACCGGCAAAAACGAAAAAGGTGTGGCTTTCATTGAGAGAGTCCACCATGCCTCCAAGTTCATGGAGGGGATCGCTTTTGTGGGTAAGATTGCCGCAGCGGCGGAAGATAATAACCATCATCCAGATATCATCATCAACTACAAGCGTATCACCATCCGCTACTGGACTCACACCGCAAGGGGTGTCACCCTCGCCGATGTGCAGATGGCACAGAAAATAGATCCGCTGTTTTAAAGAATTGGCCTGAATTCCGTCAATGGTTGGAGAACAGGAACCAGTTAACTCCTGTTCCTGAGGTTGATTTAAGATTTATCAAAGTAAAACGGGGGAAATGCAATTTCATAAAATCAGAAACCTTATCGGTTGTTGTGAACTCGTAAGGATATCCGCCGAGCCAGTCTCGAACATCCGTCATAAAATCCATTCCTCGTTTTGATTGATAATTTCTGATATCTGAGATTGGATTTTTAAGTTTGACAAGTTTGTTCAGGCAGAACATGGCTGAATAGAGAATTTCAAGAATCCATTTTCCGGGTTTCGGTAAAATGTTATAAATTTTTTTAATTTTCAACCACAGGAGCGATCCATTCAAGCCCTTGGTTTCGTTATACAGAGCTATATATAAAAACCCTCCCTGGTGTACCAGGGTGGCAGCGTTTTTAATAGACTCCCACATTTTTCCCGTGTGGTGCAAAACTCCCCAAGAGTAAACGATATCAAATTTCCCCAAACTGTCTGTAAATTCAGAGTCCAATATCGATCCCTCTAAAATTTGCCAGTTTTCCGGACTGTCTGCTTTTTGATGCATATATCTACAGCATTCAACGGAAAACGGGTCCACGTCGAAACTGACCACATGGTTGGCACCGAGACGATACGCAGAAAAAGAAAATAACCCACTGCCGCAACCGATGTCTAGAAAACTTTTTCCTTGCAAATCGTTGGTCTTCAAAAAATCTGTTAAAGACTGCTCCGCCTCCTGGATTCTGTCATCAGTCATGCGATTGAGAAAGTTTTTCCAGTTCTTGCCAAAGGAAAATGTAATATCTTTTTTCATGAAAATGAAAGAGTGGTTTGAAAAAGAAGGTTTTTTACGATTATAACTATGGTTTTAGAAACTACTTTATTTCTTGCCTAAGATATCATCCAGATGGCCCAGAAAACAGATACCCTGTTTTAAGCATAAGCTGGCAGGGTTGTCAGTCGTGTATCCTCCACGGGGCCACCCACGGTAAAATGGTAGAGGCTTTGGTAACTCATGTCCTGAATCCCAAAAACCTGATGTACAGGATCATCAAAAAAACAGCCTATTCCGGTACTGCGAATTCCACTGACTTCTGCCTGTAGGTAGAGAATCTGTCCTATGGCGCCACATTCCCAGTAAAGGCGAGGATAAAACCACGAACCCTGTTTTTTTAGAGGTTCTTCAAAGGCGCTGATCATACCCAAACTAAAACAACCTTGTTTCGCGATGTCCTGTCCGCAAGATACAGATGCAGAGGTCCCCATAAAGTTTCCTTGCTCCAGAAAAAATAAATCTAACTCTGCCGGACAACCCTCAGGTTTTTCCCATAAGAAATCTGGCTTCAATCTAGATTTCAAATCCTCAATATGATTTTTGTTTCGCACCAGGAAATATAAACCTCCGGGCAATTCATCCACCCGGTGCACGAATAACCCTAAATGCACATTGGGTTCCCAGGGAAGCGTTTGAAAAGGAAGGGGGCAGGCCCCGGGAATTGTTTTTATTAGAAACTGATAGAAAGTGTCCCGTTTAATTGTAGTTCTCCCGTCCATGGCAACTGCACTTCTTCGTTGGTGAATGGCTTTTCTTAAGGAAAAATAATCATCAGAAATTAGTTTGGATAATGATCCTGCCTCAGAATTAAAATTCGGATAGGTTTCAGTAAATGGTTTTCTCGTATTTTGAGAAACCTCATCTATCTCTGACCATAAAACATGATTCTTACTGAGGATGTTAGGCGTTCCACTCCAGTTTAAATTGGCGAAACTATCCATGAACGGTTGCTTTTCAAAATTCCAGTCACTTAAAATTTCATTTGGTGAAACAGCCATCAGGCAATCCGGTACTTCTACCTCCTCGCCACTCTTTTTTGTTAATCCAAGAATCATTTCTAATTCATTACTGCCGAGTTGATCCATTAAAACTGCTCGCCAACCCAGACCTGCACAAGCGATGTTAATGGACGCCAAAGCATGCCCCAAGTCATGATGGCAGTACCGAAAAGCCCTCATGCCGTACTTCCAGGCTTCCCGCCAGTAAATAGAGCTCAAGCCGATAAAGATTGTGTCAGGGGGCAACCCAGCCAGCATTTTTGTCCATTTTTCGATGGGGAGAGTAGCCCGAATTTCTAAACCATGCGACAAGGGGGTGTAATGAGAAATGAAAGGATTTTGCGAAAGACCTTCTAATGGCCCACAGATCAGGTACCCTTCGGTGGGATGCAAGTTGCCGCTCGATGGATTGACCCTGAGTGCCCACTTGGATCCTTGGAAACTCTTCCAGGCTGATATAGCAAGACTATCAAATAATAGCTGGGAGATGGACTCGAAGCTCAAGGGAGTAGCTGGAACCGTGGACGATTGGAGGGCTTCCGAAAAAAAAGGTTTCTCTGTTAAGGGAAATTTTTTTAAGGGAATGGCCTCTGCTCCTTCGTATCGCCGGAATGGATAGGGCTGAGAATCCCAATCCAAGTAACCCGGGCCTGGGGCAAAAGAATGATAACTGTGTTTGGAGGATTGATGATAGCGGAATATTTTATCAAAGGTAGACATCGTTTTCTTTATTAGCCCGGCTCTGTGGGTTATGGAGCTACTTCGTTTCTTGCCTTAAGATATCATCCAGAGTTTGGCGGCTTCGGGTTTGAACGCACTGGTCGCCATCGACCACCACTTCGGGGATGAGCGGCTGGGAATTGTAGTTTGATGACATGACGTGCCCATAGGCTCCCGCCCCGCCGATGACGATGCAGTCTCCCGGTTTTGGCATGGGCAGTCTGCGGGCTACGGGTTCTTCATCTTTTTGCGTCAACACGTCTCCCGACTCACAAACCGGCCCTGCAACGATGAGGTCCTGTTCCGGCCCGAGATCATCGCCATCAAACCAGATGGGATGGAACGATCCATAGGCCATAGGGCGAAGAAGATGGCAGAACCCGACATTGGTCAGCACATAGTCGATGCGTTTTTCTTCTTCATCAAAAGTATGGTTGAGGGAACGCACCTCGCCGATCAGGGTTCCGCAACCTGCCACGAACCTTCGGCCCGGTTCAATTTCGCAGACGATGTCCCGACCGAAATGATCCTTCAATAGTTTTGCGCGTTCATCAATAATGGTTTTATAGCCGGAGATATCTTCCTGTGGTTTATCAGGGTCATACTGGTAGGGTAGTCCGCCGCCGAAGTTTACTGTTTCCACATCTTCAAACTGTTTGGCAAATTCCACCAGTTTTCCAGTGATGCGTTTGAGATGTTCCATATCTCCACCGGAGCCAATATGCATGTGCACTCCGGAAACAGTCAGTCCGTACTCTTGGGCAAGACGTTTGACTTCACCCAGGTTCTGGTACCAGATTCCGTGTTTGCTGTAGGGTCCGCCAGTATTGGTTTTTTTTGAGTGACCCGCACCCTCGCCGGGGTTGATGCGTATCGAGATTTTTGGAGAACCGGTACCCATTGTTTTCAGGGCCTTGCCATATTCTTCGACCATCCCCAGGGTGCCGCAATTGCAGTAGATGTTGTTTTCAAGACAGAACTTTACATCGCCATCATTAAAAAACACATCGCTGGTGAAGCAGATGTCGTCAGTTTTGAATCCGGTACGCAGAGCGCGTTGCACTTCAAAAATGCTGACTGCGTCAATTTTTACTCCGTTATCGAGCATTTCTTTAAGAATACGGACATTTGAGTTGGCCTTCATGGCATACCGGGTAACGGGAGCCAACTTTTTGATCTCGGCTATCGAAGCGCGAAGGATTTCCAGGCTGTATACATAAACGGGAGTGCCGAATTTTTCGGCAATAACCAGCACTTCCACATTTTCAATTTTCATGGATTCTTCCAGATTATGGATTCAAAAAGATGACTTGACCAATCCCGATTTTATAGCATAGATTGGTGGAGCAAAGAATCCCTAAAAAAATTAGAGAACAATTCTGCTATGACGAAATGGACCATTGACGAAGCCCGCGAGCACTACAATATCAAAGGCTGGGGGGCGGGTTATTTTGATATCAATTCCAAGGGGAATATTGTTGTGCACCCCGACCAGAAGAGCACGCACTATATAGACCTCAAGGAACTGGTCGATGATATCCAGTCCAAGGGATATTCTCTGCCGGTCCTTATCCGCTTTTCAGACATACTTAAAGCCAGCATCGCCAACCTTGCCAACTCGTTTCAGAACTCCATTGATGAATATGGATTTGAGGGTCAGTATCACGGCGTTTACCCCATCAAGGTCAACCAGCAAAGGCAGGTGGTGGAAGAGATTGTGAAATTTGGCCAGCCTTTCAATATCGGACTGGAAGCGGGCTCCAAGCCGGAATTGCACGCGATACTTGCCATACTTGATAATCCGGAAGCCTTGCTGGTCTGCAATGGTTATAAAGATGAAGCCTTTATACGTCTGGCGTTGATGAGCCAGAAGCTGGGCAAGAGGGTTTTTATCGTTGTGGAAAAACTCGATGAATTGGCATTGATCGATAAAGTGGCTAAGGAACTGGGAGTGCAGCCCAATATCGGACTCCGCATCAAGCTGGTGAGCGCAGGGCAGGGGCGCTGGTCCTCATCAACCGGGGAATACTCCAAGTTTGGACTGAACACAATGGAACTGATGGAAGCCCTGGAAATCGCCAAGAGTAAAAATATTCTCGATTGTGTCAAACTGATTCACTTTCATCTGGGAAGCCAGATCACCAACATCCGCAGGATCAAAGACAGTCTCAAAGAGGTAGGGCGGTTCTATTCCGAATTGATGAAGTTTGGATGCAACATCCAGTACATAGATGTTGGCGGTGGACTGGGTATCGACTATGACGGGTCGCGGTCCACTTTCGCATCCAGCACCAATTATTCGGTGCAGGAATATGCCAACGATGTGGTCTATCACTTGCTGGAAATCTGCAAGGCAGAAGACCTGCCACACCCGAACATCATCTCCGAGTCTGGCCGGGCCATGACGGCGCATCATTCCATTCTTGTTGTCAATGTGCTGGATGTGACCACCTTTCCGGAATGGAGTGAGCAGATTGAAATTGCCGATGACGCGCCGGAAGTGGTGAAAGAAGTTTTTGATGTGCTGGATTCCACCTCCAATAAAAACCTGATCGAATCGTGGCACGATGCCGTCCATTTGAAAGACGAGGCGCAAAACCAGTTTCTACTTGGCTTGATCTCGTTGACCGACCGGGCTATGGCCGAACGCATTTACTGGGGCATTTGCCGTAAAATTGAAAAACTCAGTTCCCGGCTGAAATTCCTGCCGGATGATATCCGCAATCTTAGAACCAAACTGGCCGATAAATATTTCTGCAATTTTTCTGTGTTCCAGTCGGTGCCCGACTCCTGGGCCATTGACCAGGTGTTCCCCGTCGTGCCCCTTAATCGCCTGCATGAAGAACCCGACCGCGATGCGACGATTGCAGATATTACCTGTGACTCGGATGGAAGGATCGACACTTTCATTGGCACCCATCGTGGAACCGAAAACACATTGAGGGTGCACTCCCTGCAACCGGGAGAAAGCTATTGCCTTTGCATTTTTCTCACAGGTGCCTATCAGGAAATTCTTGGAGACCTGCATAACCTGTTCGGCGACACCAATACGGTTCACGTATCACTTAAAGAAGACGGGTCGCTGAACTACGAGCAGATCATTGAAGGCGAAGATGTAACGGATGTTCTGGACTATGTGCAGTTTAGCGCCGATGAACTCGCAGGACGCATAGACGGTTTCCTGATTGGGTGTGTGCAAAGGGGAGTGGTCACGCAAAAGGAAGCCGATGATTTTATCGCTCTCTACAAGGCGGGTCTGGATGGCTACACCTATCTGGTGAAACCGGAAGCACCCGATGAGGGTTCGGGATTTTCATAGAAACTTTTTATCTGTTCAATACGTTCGCTCGTTGTCGGGTGGGTTGAGAAATAGCTGGCCTCATCCGATTTGCCTCCGGACTCCTCGCGGAAAATTTGAAACACTTCAATAAAATAATAAGGAGACAAACCGGCTTTCTGTAGATAGCCGACCCCCAGTTTATCGGCCTCCAATTCCTGTGGGCGGGAAAAGCCACCCACTACAACCGGTTTCACCAAATACTCCGCATAGCCTACCCCCGGCACAAACACATTAGCCACCGAAAAGGCGATGGATGTAAGAATGGAAACTCCCAGCGTGGAATAATAATGACCCGCCTTTAAATGGCCAATTTCATGTGCCGCTACCGCGACCCTCTGCTCTTTCGACAATTTATACAAAAGATCATCGGTGATATGGATGTCGTTGCCCGAGGTCACCCAGGCGTTGGAATAGTCGACATAATGCACGACGGCGTTGTATTCCTCATCAGGGAAGTTGGCCAGCGCAACCGTATCCACCGCTGTTTTCCATAGAAAGAGGTCATAGACGCAACTAGTGCAGTCCTTTACCGGAGTGGTCTGGCAACCACCGAGAACGGCAATAATCAGGATAAGAAGAAGTTTTTTTTTCATCGTAAAGGCAGGGAAATCAAATTCCCCCAACCCCAGTTATATCCTCTTCCTTAACCTTCATGCCCCGCATGGGGTACTTCGTGGAAGGGAGGGGAAGTTCAGATGTCATGCTGGAGAATATCCACCATTTCCTGGTGAATCAGGCCGTTGCTGACCAGGATTTCTTCATCATAAATCGTAACCGGGCTTCCGTCAAATTTCGACAGGGTGCCTCCGGCTTCCGTTACGATCAACATTCCCCCGGCGACATCCCAGGGGCTGAGCTTGAGTTCCCAGAATCCTTCAAACCGGCCCATCGCTGTATAAACCAGGTCCATCGCGGCGGAACCGGGACGGCGCACTGCCTGGCAGGCCTTCATGAACCGGCAGAAATGGTTCAAATTATCGTCCAGAGAATGTGCCACCTTGGGGTGGAACCCGGTGACCAGCAGACTTTCTTTCAACGTGGGAATTGTGGAAACCTTGATGGACTTGTTATTGAGGGTGGCTCCCTTGCCCCGTTCGGCAACAAACAACTCATCCAGACAGGGGTTGTACACGACACCGACTTCCAACTGGCCTTCGTGCTCCAATCCGATCGAAACACAATAGCAGGGGTAGCCGTGCGAATAGTTCAGCGTACCATCGAGCGGGTCAATGATCCATTTGCTCGGTGATGGGTTTCCTTCGGCACTGCCCGACTCTTCGGCCAGAATATCGTGGTCGGGAAAAGTTTTCTTGATGCGGTTGATCACCGTCCGTTCGCACAGGAGGTCTACCTCCGTTACCGGATCATAAAATTCTTTGTAAGAAATTTCCCCGATGCTGTCTTTGCGGTCGCGTAGGATCTTGCCTGCCGCCAATGCCGCCTCCACGGCTACTTTTACGGCTTCGCTCATTCCAGCCACCCACCGCCGACTATGCAATCATCCTGATAAAAAACTGCCGACTGACCGGGTGCGATGGAAATCTGTGGCTCGTCAAACTCGATCTTGGCGCGCGAGCCGTCAAGTGGTGTTATAGTCGACGCAACTGCCTGGTGCCGGTAACGGATCTGCACTTCGGCGTGGAATGGGCCAGAAAACTCCAGACTCCAATTTACCTGGCCTACCGTGCAGGTTTGCCGGGTTAGTTCGTGTTTTGGGCCGATGGTGATGCGATTTTGTACCGGGTCAATATGTGTCACAAAATGCGGTTCCTTGAGTCCGCCAAGGTTGAGCCCTTTTCTCTGACCGATAGTGAAAGCCGGATAGCCCGGATGTGTGCCCAGCACCTTGCCTGCGGAATTGACGATCTCTCCCTCCTTCAGGCCCTGCCCGTTTAACTGCTTGGCAATGAACCGGGGATAGTTGTTGTCAGGAATGAAACAGATTTCATGCGACTCGGCCTTTTCAGCCACGTTCAATCCCAATTGCCGGGCTCGTTCGCGCACTTCCTTTTTATCCATGTCGCCGAGCGGAAACTCCAGTCGTGACAGTTGTTCCTGCGACAAGTTGAACAGAAAATAGCTCTGATCTTTAAACCGGTCCCGACCCCGGCGCACCAGCAATTGCCCCGAAGGATGCTTGACGATGGAAGCGTAATGTCCGGTGGCTATGCGTTGTACCCCGAACGCTTCGGCCTTGTGGATCAGCTCTTCAAATTTCAGTTTCTGGTTGCACATCGTGCAGGGAATCGGTGTTCTCGCCTGCATGTACTCCGAGATAAAATAGTCCACCACTTCTTCCTTAAACTTTTTTTCCATGTTAAGGATGTAGTAGGGGATGCCGATCCGCTCGGCCACCCGCCGGGCATCGGCCAGGTCGTCCAGCGAACAACAGGTGCCGAACCGGTTGTCCGAGTTCGAATAGTTCCACAACTGCAGGGAAACCCCGACAGCATCGAACCCTCGTTCCTTCATGATCCAGGCGGCGACAGAGCTGTCTACTCCGCCGCTCATGGCGACAACAATTTTTTCTTTCTTTTCTTTAACCGTCATGCTTTGTATGGGGAGTCTTCAAATTTAAAAAACGAAAGGCAGGAATCGCCCAAACGCCGATCTTTGTAAAATTTAAGTTTATCATAATTTTTCCGCAAAACGGCTTTATGGAAATGTTCCACCACCACCACCGCGTCCCGGCGCAGTATTCCCGATGGAGAAAGCCCCAGCAAGGTCGCCTCATACAAGTTGTCGGCGAAAGGGGGGTCCACATAAATCAGGTCGAAGTCGAGCTTCCGGTCCTTGAGTGTTTTTAAGCCTGTCAGGGCCGACGATTTTAACAAATCCCAGCGCGGAGGTGTCATTTTACACTTTTCCAGATTTTGCAGAATGATGTGCTGGGCTTTTGCTTTGGGTTCGACAAATACCACAGTTTCTGCACCCCGGCTCAAGGCCTCAATGCCCATGCTTCCACTGCCTGCGAACAGGTCGAGAAAAGCTATCCCCCCCAGTCCCGGCCCGACCTGGTTGAAAAACGATTCCTTAACCCGGTCGAGGGTAGGGCGAATATCGGCAGAACCCAGGCTGGCCAAACGGGTTCCTTTAGCAGTGCCCGAAATTATACGCATATGTAGTTCCTTAAGCCGAGACAGCCTTTTTCCCGACAGCTAAAGCTATTGCCAGTTACCTGCGGAGGTTCTCCGCTTGACAGTTTTCGCATCTATATTTATTATAAACTAGAATTCCCAGGGGATTAGCGTTCGGGTATCGTCTAATGGTAGGACGTCAGATTCTGGTTCTGAATGTCGAGGTTCGAGTCCTTGTACCCGAGCCACTCCTTGTCTGGGGGAGGTTCTCCGCATTTTTTTATTGTTGAGGAATTATGAATATTTATCGCAATCCATTTATTCTTGCGTTTTGTGCTCCCATGTACCAATTGGTGGCGACCATTGCC